>JAUIHD010000038.1 GCA_030432135.1 bacterium
AAAAAATCTACAGAAGCAATTTTAAAAGACTTTCGTCGTGGCGAACCGATGGCACGACTTCTTGAAGGAGATGTCGGCAGTGGTAAGACTGCGGTCGCCGCACTCACCACATATGCAGTGCTCACATCGCATCCAAAAGAAAATCCTTCGGCCCGACTACAAACCGCCTACATGGTACCGACAGAAATTCTCGCAAAACAACAGTTTGAAAACTTTATAAAATTTTTCGTTGGCACACATATACAAATAGGTCTTTTGACCGGAAAGACGTGTCTCAAGTTTCCTTCTAAAGTGAACCCGAAAGAAGCTACTCCTATTTCAAAAGCACAATTGAAGAAGTGGTGCGAGTCGGGAGATATTAGTGTACTTGTGGGAACACATGCGCTTATTCAAAAGACAGTGAAGTTCAAACACTTAGCTTTTGCAATCATCGACGAACAACATCGCTTTGGTACAAACCAGAGACAAAAACTTATTCAGAAAGACGGCTTTACACCACACCTTCTTTCAATGACTGCCACCCCTATCCCCCGATCGCTCGCCTTAACTATGTATGGTGACCTAGACCTTTCCGTGCTCGATACATTGCCGCCCGGTAGAAAACCAGTACAAACAAAGATCATAACCAAGGAAAAGCGAGGTGAGACGTATGAACTTATCCGAGAAAAACTTAATGAAGGAAGACAGCTCTACGTTATCTGTCCTCGGATAGATGAGCCGGATCCAACCAAGGAAAAAGCGGTAAGCGCAAAAAGTGTAAAAGAAGAAGCGGCACGTCTTAAAAAAGATGTATTCAAAGAATTTAATATAGGAGTGCTTCACGGAAAGATGAAACCGAAGGAAAAAGAAGAGGTGATGAGTGATTTTGCAAATAAGAAATCTGATATTCTCGTTGCAACATCCGTTATTGAAGTTGGTATCAATGTACCAAATGCGACTATGATTATTATTGAAGGCGCCGAACGCTTTGGCCTATCACAACTACACCAACTCCGTGGTCGTGTCATGCGAAGTACGTATGATCCCTATTGCTTTGTGTTTACCGAATCTCAAAATGATAAAAGTATTAAACGACTGAAGTCTTTCACTGATGCAAAAAATGGATTCGAGCTTGCCGAGCATGACCTCAAAGAGCGCGGACCAGGTGAGCTTACTGGAATTAGGCAATGGGGTATGTCTGATATTGGAATGGAGGCACTCCAAAACATAAAAATGGTAGAAGCAGCGCGAACAGAAGCGATTGATATGATAGATAAAGATCCTGAACTTGGGAAACACAAACAGCTAAATGATCGCGTTTCAGAAATCGAACACGCACATTTTGAATAAAAAACAATTTTATTATCCAAAAACCTATTAATAGTCCTCACATGATCACGTTAAGGTATAAGAGAATAGATATGTGATACCATAACAAAGGTTTGTACTAGGAGGGAGTAAATTGGGTAGAAAAAAAATTGAAAAAAGTACTCTAGAGTTTGAAAAGATCATGAAGGGGGCACGAAAAATACTAGCAAGTCCCGAGATGAAAGAATGGTCCGGAGCCAAAAATCCACCAGAAGACTTGGGAGACTTCCTTATGGGACCAGGGATACAGCCCACACAAGAGATGCGGTCCTAGTCCCGCAAAGACCAACGTCAAAGGCGACCCCTCATGGGGTCGCCTTGTTGCCATGCTATCCGAAGTCAGGACACTATCAGTCAGTACGGCAGCGCACCTGTCTCTCTCCTTCACTCTCAATGTTAAACGTCTCCACGTAGGGCGTCATCCCTTTGGGGCACGTCGTAAAGACGTTCCTGATTCGATGACGTTTCGGAATTTCTGCCCCGCCGAAGTGTGTTGTAACACGCGGCCTGCGAAACTTCTTGCCCCAGAAACTAAACCTGATCTTCACTGTGTACGGCTTTGGTAAGCGCGCATCGGTGACAATCTGTTCACCGCTGTGACGACCGGCTCCTGTCCAAGCATCCGCAACTGACGGCATGAGAAGCAATAAAAAAAGAACTAGCATAAGTGACTTCATCGATCCTCCTCCACAAATCCATAGAGAAGAGTACTCCAACTAAAAGCGTCTGTCTAATTAGTGCTATTATTATGCATGGACCTGCTACTCTCTTGTCATCCGCGCAATACACTCTGGTGCTACGGCTCCATCTTTACCTAACCGTGTGATGTACAGGGAGATTCGTAAGGTGTTCTTCAGAGTCTCGACAAAGGAGGATACCTCACGTGTTTGAATACAGCCTGATGGAAAAGCATGTAACGAAAAAGCCGGGCACACTGGCTATATCGTTTCTGCTACAAGTCGTGGTGGTGATTGGCATACTTCTACTGCCGATTATCAACTACTACGACATCCCTATGACGGAGCTTTCGACGTTCCTCGTCGCACCTCCGCCACCTCCTTCACCACCTCCGCCTCCGGCGCAGGTGGTCAAACCGAAGAAAGTCATCCCGAAGGAATTCGATGCAGGGGTTCTCACCCAACCACAAAAGATTCCTGAAAAGGTGGCAATCATCGAGGAAGACAGCACACCGGTCTCAAGCGGTCCCGGAGTATTCGGTGGAGTCCCCACTGGAACCCCGGGAGGAAATGGTGACGTACTGACGAACATCATCTCGAATGTGCCGTCGGTAGTCGCACCACCTCCAGCACCTGTGGTTAAGAAGGCTCCCCCACCGCCCCCACAACGCATCCGCGTTGGTGGTGCAGTGCAGAGAGCACGTATGTTGCGCCAAGTACAACCGCAGTACCCGCAACTCGCTCGAAATGCGAGGATCCAGGGGACAGTCAAGCTCTCAGCCATCATCGGCAAAGACGGCTCGATCCAAGAGCTCCAAGTACTCGACGGTCATCCACTTCTTATACCCGCAGCAATCCAAGCGGTAAAGGAGTGGCGATACAAACCGACCTTGCTAAACGGCCAAGCCGTTGAGGTCTCAACCCAGATTGACGTGAACTTCACGCTCTCTGGCTAAGAAAAAGGGCGGGTGCGTAGGAACGCGCCCGCCCAATCTCTTTTTTAACTTTCTATCGTTGTCCCGCTTCAAGTATTGGCAACCCTGCCTCAGTCGGCACATATATCACTTGGTTGTCTCCAGAAATTTTATCTATCCAAAGATACCGAAGATATGCCTCATTTCCTTGGAGAGAATTTGCAATGATCTTATTCGCTTCCGCCACACCCTTCGCCCGCTCAATTTCCGCCTCAGCTTTCAAAATCGCGCTTTCTTTTTCTGCCTTTGCCTGCTCAACCAAAATTCTCTTCTCCCATTCTTGCTGACGCAAGTTTGCCTGCCCCTGTAAATCTTGTTTGTAAATTCGATACTTCGGCAAAATGATCATCCCTATCACAACTAATACAATAATAACGACAAATGTTGTAACAATGGCCTTTGTTTCTGATTTACCCATATTTATTTAGTTATTAATAAACAATATATACAATCTACTGCTTTTTAATTCTTTCTTCAAACCACTTTATTGTCCGCACCAATCCTTCTTCAAAATTTACCACGGGCTTGTACCCAAGCATCCTCTTTATTTTAGAGATGTCAGCATGTGTATGTTTTACATCCCCCTTTCGTGGCGCCCGTTTTTCGAGAGAAATCTTCTTACCAGAATATTTTTCAATAAGTTTTTTCACTTGATTCACTGTCGTTCGTTCTCCATGTGCCACATTGAATACTTCTCCATTAAGTTTTTTAGAGGATTTCATGGCAAACATGTTCGCCAATACTACATTATCTACATAACAAAAGTCTCTCGACTGTTTACCATCACCTTCGATAAACGCTTTTTTATTTTTTGGGAAATAAAGAGATTCAAGCCATGCAGACACGACAGTTGAATATGCCGAATCTCCATACTGACCAGGACCGTACACATTGAAGTACCGGAGACATGCTGTATCAAGTCCATATAAATCACTGAACACTTTACAAAATGGTTCTCCAATATATTTTTGCACCGCATATGGAGACCTCGGGTTTGGCTCATTATCCTTTTCTTTTGTCGGCAATTGTTTCGCTCCCCCATATACAGATGATGAGGATGAATAGATAAATCTTTTCACGCCATACTTCTGAGAAGCATTAAGAAGTGCAATGGTCCCAACAATATTAGCTTCACTTGTCTCAACAGGATACTCAACCGAATACGAAACCCGTGGAAGTGCCGCGAAATGAAAGACATATTCTGGTTTATGTTTTGCAAATATTCTATCGAGAAGTTTCGTATCAAGAATTGATCCTTTATAAAATTTTACAGATTTATCAATCTCTTCTTTTCTTCCAGTTGAAAGATCATCAATGCCAACGATTGCAGCTTTAGGAAATTCTTTTTTAAATTGTCGTACAAAATTACTCCCAATAAAACCAGCGCACCCGGTTACCAATATACATTTTACGTTAAATCTATTCATATTTTTTGAAAGTTATTAATACTTAAACAAAAACACATGTCCACCCGCCAGGACTTGAACCTGGGACCACCGAGGTATAAGCTCGGCGCTCTACCAACTGAGCTACAGGTGGTTAAACATAGAGATAGTACACTAATAGAACCCACCTCACAAACCAAAATAGTAAAGATAGAAATCGTCTGGTACACTGGCAAACATATGAAAATCAGCTTCCGAGAACCAAATACATACCACGAGTATCAAAAATACAAAAAGAAGCACACGAGTGAAGAGATGCTCGTCAATTGGGAAAACAGAATCGTGAAAGAATATATTTATTGGGTTATTATTGAAAATCTATTCCCTTGGGATAAGTTCGCTAAGGTTCATCATCTTCTTATCCCAAAAAGACGTTTTGCCTACGTCGAAGATAT
>JAUIHD010000039.1 GCA_030432135.1 bacterium
TGTCGGTAAGATCGACATTAATTTTTTCAAGTAAGGCCGGATTAAAGGCGCTTACCGTTGTCGCAGTAACTGCAAATGCAGCTACGGGGAGTATGATGTTTTTAATCATGGTATGTGTTTTAGGTTGTAATCTTCTTTGCAAAGACATGTTGTGAAGCAGTGATGAGTAAACGTGTATATATTGTATATGTGTGTATCGTTATACCGATCATCTGCTTCACTCTTTATTACACTGAGCAGAGAAATTTATTACAAAAAACATTAACTATGTTTATTCGATTGAGTGAATCAGTATACCTGGTCTTTTAAGACCCTTCCCGAGCACTGAAACTACGCACGACTTGGTGACCCGAATCGTGATGCGACCCAGTTAATACATTGCCCAGTAAGGCTTTCGTGAGTCTACAAAAGCAATATTCATCGACCCTTCTCGTGAGTCATTCAAAATTACTTTTGTCACAAAACAAAAATATCCAGTGCTTTTTGTATAATCTTTTATTCCAACAGAGTTTTAACTCGCCCTCGTATATTATCTAAGACGGTACTTAGTCTGCTTTTGGCCTGATCAGTTAGTAATGATGTATGCATAACTGCATTTCTCAATGGTGCAAAGGTTTTTGCGTCATGTGACAAACTCGCGTTACCAGAACCAGCAGCTCCTGGAACTTCCGCTTGGCGTGCTAGGTTTCCCATCCCTATGTAATACTTGTCATCGTTATCAAGACGTATGTCTATTGATATATTTGCTTGGTTTTTATCGTTTGTCTCTCGGTCTCTCCACCGTGTTACTTCTTGAGATGAGTTTTGGTCTGGATTTATATTTTTCTCTTGCCAATATCTTCTAACCAGATTTTCAGATATAAAACATTCGGCATACGATCGAAGATTTAATTCAGCATCTTTTTCCAGCTCATGTTCCCACTGCCTGACTACATCAGCCTGTTCAGATGCTGGTACATATTTTGATGCTACTTGGTTATATAAATTCCTAGAATATCGTTGCTCCTTTTTAAGATTTTCTTCGTTGTCATTGTCTCCCTCTTCCCTCAATTCTAGACGCCAAACATCCCACTGTTTAATGATGGAATTAACTACTCCGCCAAGTTTTTCACGTATTACTTTAAAATCTGGGTCGTCAACATGTATCCCTTCACGACTACTCGTAAACCGATCGACTTCATCACTATCAAAATCATTTAGGTGGACTTGACCATATAAATATTGTTCAGGAATACGCGATCTAGGAAAATGTTTAAGAATATCAACTTCTCTAATACGTCCATTTACGAACACATCAATACCGACTCGTTCTCCAGAGCCAAATATATTTCTATCTCTAGGTTCATTCACCGATGCAATGAAGCCGGTTATCTTCTGATCATCAAGTATCACATCGGTTCTTTTGGGACTCATTTGATTTATAAAATCATCGGAAAATGCGTCATTGAGTTGCCATAAAAACTGAGTCTTGTCGCAAAGACCTTGTAATTCTTTTACTGTGACCAATTCATCGTTAAAGTATATTTTGAAATTTGGATCTTGTAGTGAGAATCTAAAGTAAAGTGCGAGAGACTTCTTTATAAAATCAAAAGTGTGGTTTGTTTTTTCTTTCAGTCCATCAAACCATACAACAGTACCTGACTTATCAATCTTTATATTCTTTCCCTCTAAAAAGGTAACCGGGTCAACTGTGCCTAATGGATAATCAGCTTGTTGCGTGTCTTCATCAATAGCTGCGTCCAGTCCACCATTATCTATCACACCACCAACCAATTCGCCATCAGTGGTTTTGGTAATTACGGTTACAGTTTCAGCAGCAGATAAAAGTGCTAACTTTCCAATTCCTTTACGACCAATAAAATGACGGCCACCTGGACTCGTTAAGCCGCTATCTTTTCGTTTGGTATAGCCTACGCGCAAAAATTTGCTTTGAAAATCTTCTGGACTCATACCTGCACCATTGTCTATGATGCTCAAGGTTTTATTTTCGGGATCGTAGTAAATGTTTACACTATCTGCATCTGCGTCCCACGCGTTAGAAATACCTTCACCAAGTATAGTGACGAAGCTGCGATATAAATTTCTACCAAGGTGATTTAAAACACTGAGAGATATATTAAACGTGTACTTTTCATTTTTCATAAGCTTTAAGGTGTTTCTTTATCTGCTGACCAATCACAACACCTAGCTGAGGCGGAACGGCATTGCCAATATGTCTACTTAACTTTGCGGCGGGGAAATCTCCAAAGTCATAATCAATCGGGAATGTTTGCAAGAGAGCGCCTTCACGAATTGAAAGTGCTCGATTCTGTTCAGGGTGTCCGAATCGTCCAGAACCGTAGCTTGTAAACTGCGTCGTTATTGTTGGTGATACGTCCTCCCACCGCATTCGCCCATACACTGACGTGTATGTTTGTCCACTATCTTTCTTGTAGCAGTTTGGCAGTAAACTTTTGTCCCAATCACGCCAAGTACCCCCTGGCTTTGATTGTAAAATGCGCTTCTGGTTTATAGGTTCAAGTTTTTTTGCTTGATGTAGTTGATCTGATTTTGATATTTCGCCAGATTCAAGTTTAGGTAGCTCACGAATTATGTCGCCTACAGTGACATAATTATCTTTAGTGTGCGTTTCTTTGGGTATTGAAATTTCTCCAAGTCTTGAGGCGAGTAAAATAAGGCGACTGCGATTCTGTGGAACACCATAATTCGGCGCATATACAACTTTCCAGTCAACCTGATAACCGAGTTTTTCAAGTTCGTTCACAAAGTTCTTAAAGACATCAGTTTTCGTAACCCCACGAACATTCTCCATTGAAACAATATCTGGTTTTACGATTTTTATTCCTCGAATGAAGTGATCAAGCAAGTTCCATCGCGCGTCGCTTTCGTCCTTGCGTAATTTAAAAGCATGCGATGAAAAAGGCTGGCACGGACCACATCCAACAAGCACCTTGATGCTATCTTTTGAATAAATTTTGTTTAACTCCTTAAAATCAAATTCGGAGATGTCTGCTAAAATAAACTTAGCGGCATTATTCTTTTCATACGCATACGCGCACGATTGGTCGTTATCAACCCCAGCCAAAACTGACAACCCTGACTTTCTCAAACCGTAGGTTAAACCACCCACCCCACTAAAAAGATCAATGACTTCTATTTTTCTTTGTGGCTTAGCCATATATTTATGATTCTCATTATACAACAATAAAACCACCTCGTTGAGCGATTTATTGTTGAAATGATATGCAAATACTTTTCGAGTGCTCGAACCAGCTCTCTATTTTGTGACCCTACGGGGAATCGAACCCCGATTACCGGCTTGAAAAGCCGATGTCCTAACCGTTAGACGATAGGGCCGTAGTCCGTCACATGGACGGATGTTGGCGTTTTTACGCAGAAAAACTATAGCATTTTTAACGAAAAAAGCAAAAGATATGCTATCTTTATTGATATGAATATGGGAAGGAGTTTTCGGATCTTAGAAAGAAAGAGTGAGGTTGCCATGCTTCTCTCTGGTGTGTGTATTTTAGCAAGTGTATATATAGTATGGTCGACAGGCAGTTTTTCCTTCTGGATCTTTGCGAAATTCTTCTATGCGCTTGGTGTGGTCTTAATACTTCTTGATCGCTAATATGTTTGGTATCGAATTTTACGAACTGGTATCATTTTTCCGACAACTCGGCCTCGCTGTCGCAGGTGCGGCGTCTTTGTGGGGTTTTGTGTTTATCTATATATCCCGCAGAGAAGGCCAGACACAGACTCGCTCTATTATCTACGAATGGGTTGCTCGGCGCATGATGTTTGTTTTGTATGGGGGCGCACTCGTAGCTATCGGTGCGTGGGGGGTGCTTTTGGCTACCATACCTACATTTGCACACGAAGGTATTACGCTTATCCCTAAAACTCACGAAATATACGACGCGGTACTAAAGACCGGGCCACTATATATTGGCTGGGCGGTACTTCTGTTAGCAGGGCTTGTATGGAAGGGGGTACGAAATGGTGTGACCAGGAGTGGTTGGTCCTGGTTTTATACCTGCAATTTTGCGCTTGTCTCTATTGTCATTAGCTACTATGTACACGCAGCAGGAGCACCACTTGGGGACATAATATTCTACGCCTTCCATGGATTCCACTCTATATTTACCCTCGGTACTGTCTTGGTGCTTGATATTATGTTTTTGAGCTCAAAATCGTCTCTCACTCTGCAGCAGCATATTTTCCCGCTTTTCCCGAAGATCAGTAAAGTCATTTGGGTGGGCCTCGCACTCGATTCGCTCAGTGTACTTATTATCTACCCCGAAGCGGTTATTCTCTCTCCGCGCTTTTTCTTCGCGCAGACAGTGGTGGGAATACTTATTATCAACGGAGTTTTACTCTCCGGAGTTTTGACCAGAAAAATACTTGATAACTTAGAGAAAGGGAAGACCGAGCTTCACGGTAAGTGGCTCTTATTTGCCGATATTGCAGGAACTATATCAATAACATCCTGGGTATCTATTACCTTTGTCGATTTCTTTGATGAGCTTACACTTTCGTATGGTGAACTCTTCTTGATATATGTGTGCGTAATAGCGACTCTGTTTATCGGACATGCGATATGGGAACGCCTTGATACTGATGAGCCCGATATTACAGGACCTCTTAAGATATAAGGAAGAAGGCGGTGAATACTCCTCATAGGGGGCTAATATATCT
>JAUIHD010000040.1 GCA_030432135.1 bacterium
ACAGTCTTAGTAAAACAATGTTCTCCTGCTTCGTGGCGCCATGGATCTTCGTACGGAAGTGAATTCTGTTCCGTAGGGAGATTAAACTCTGTACAAAGCTGAAATTCGTACGTTTCTCTATTCACAATGTAATACCTAAAATCGTCTTTATTGTAAGATTCTGGTCGACTATACGCGTAAACTGAATCATATACATCATCAAGACTTTCCGGTAATTGACCAACATTTTGCACATAGTACCGTATATTTGATTCAATATTTTCAAGTGTTATTACTTTTTCCCTATCTTCTCGTAGAAGTCTTTGAGATTGTGGAGAGCCAAGTGCTGCAAATCCTAAGACAACAGAAAGTAAAATAATCACGGTCACGCTTACTGCCCACTTTTTACGTGTATCTTTACTTATATCGTCTTTGAAATCTTTAAGATAATACACGAAGACAAGCCCCGCGGTAATGAAGAGTGTTAGCGCTTTTAGTAGAAACCCAGCGGTGAGTTCTCGCCCATCAAGAAAGTAATACAGAACTGTCACTAAATCTCCTGCAAACACAAGCCCTGCGATGAAAAGTGTGATCGATAGAAGCCACTTACGGATCGCAAGCTCCTTCTTCTGTGCGTCTTCTTTGTAGCTCTTATACACGAGATGTGAGAAATATAGAAAAAGCGGAAGGAATACAATAAGAGTCGCGACTGGCATACTGAGTGGTGAGCCAGAATTGTAATATGAATATCGGTAGTAACTTTCTACCTGAGGAAACTGGATATTGATGACTCTAAAAATAAGATTTAGAAATGAAATAACTGTTGTATAGAGCGCGACAATAAGCCCGAGGTGCAAAAAGAAATCTTTTGCAATTGAATTATTTTCTTGTGACATATATACCATAATAAAATAGAAATACGGTATTGGAAAGGCCGGGCGCGCTCTGCGCGCCCGGCTCTTCATTCGCAATCAGCGAGCTCTCCTTTACAGCCTCATCCCGTCATGACATACCAAAGCCCCAAAGACAGGATGCTGAAAAAGAAAAAGATCAGTGCCAGCGAAAAGTACAGGCGTAACTTTTCGTTAGCCTCTCGTGCCTGCTCAAGCAAACACACCATTTCGTTTAGCTCGATCAGCGAGACGCCCAAACTCAGCAGCAAATGCTTCATGAGTAAAAACGTCGAAATGAACAGACCAAGAACATAGAAACCTACGAGTAACCCCATGGCGCTTTCCTCCGGTGGATTTTATACCACACCTTAGACTCGGAACTCAATGACGTCTCCGTCTTGGACGATGTACTCCTTCCCTTCTGTTCGAAGCACTCCTTTTTCTCGAGCTTTTGCATAACTTCCTATTTCCAGTAAGTCACTACTCTTTATCACTTCGGCACGGATAAATTTATCCTCAAAATCTGAGTGGATAGCAGCACCAGCAACTGGCGCAGTCGATTCTTTCTTTATAGTCCATGCCCGAGTCTCAGTTTCTCCTGTAGTGAAGTACGTTTCGAGTCCAAGGAGTTTATAGCCAGCTTTTATAAGGTCATTTGTACCATCGTTTTCTCCTCCAAGCTCTTGACGAAACATTTCTTTCTCTTCTCCTTCAAAGTCTTTAAGTTCATGCTCGATACGCGCATCGACAAGCACACAGACGTGGTTATATTTTTCCATGTATGCGATGAGATTGTTCCATCGTTCGTCTGTTACTTCGTCGAGATTTTGAGCACCACCTTTTTTATTTAAAACAAACATCATTGGCTTAGGAGTAAGTAAGTGCACAGATTTTAAAACCTTCTCTTCACCTTCTGAAATATCCGTTTCTTGAGCAAGACCGCCAGACTCGAGTACACCTTTCACTCGTTCAAGAAGTTCATGTTCGACAATTGCTTCTTTTACATTTCTTTTTACATCACGGACCAAGTTACCAAGACGCTTCGTAACTGTCTCAAGGTCTGCCAAAATAAGTTCTGCATTTATTGTTTCAATGTCAGAGAGCGGGTCAATAGCACCATGTACGTGAATGATTTTATCGTCCTCAAAAATACGGACAACTTGGAGAATTGCGTCTACTTCTCGAATGTTTGAAAGAAATTTATTACCAAGCCCTTCTCCATCTGCAGCCCCTTTTACAAGCCCAGCAATATCGACAAACTCGACAACAGCTGGAATTTTCTTCGCTGATTGACTGAGCTCTGCTAGTTTATCGAGACGTTCATCTGGTACAGGGACAATACCAACAGATGGATCGATAGTACAAAAAGGATAGTTCTCGGCAGGAACTGCCTTTTTAGTAAGTGCGTTAAATAATGTTGATTTACCGACGTTTGGCAACCCGACAATTCCTATTTTTAAATTCATATAAATGAGAATACTACACTAAAGTAAAAAATTACAAAAGAAATAGGCCTCCCTAAGGAAGCCATGTGCGTTCAGGTGGACGGGCCGAGGCCGCGGTACCCGTCCACCCTTTTGCAACGCGAAGAAGTGCTATGACAGGGGTGACGCCCTTGTCCGCGCACAAAAGAGACTTTATCAGTGCCATCTTTCTCTGTCAAACAAAAAGGTCTCCTATGGTGGGGAGACCTGAGTCGGGGGTGGCGCGTGTTGTACGCCACCCCCTCTCAGCAGCTACGGCAAGGAAAGGAGGAGCGGACACAAGTGCCAACCCGAGAAAGATAGTAGCAGATCCTACAAGCGTGTCAAGTCTCTCTGTGGACTACTGTAATTTCTGAAGTTCGCCTTGATATTTCTTCATCACGTCCATCGTCGCGTATATCTCAGGTTTTCCAGCTTTCACTTTTGCCTCGATCTCTTCCCCTATTTTCTTAAAAAGCTCAGGGTTTTTCTCGACAATCTTCATCACCTGCTCTTGTTGTTCTTTCGGTACATCCTTGAGCTTTCGCTCTACCATTTTTCTTACAAAAAAGTCTTTAATTCCCATAACAAATTATTTAGTTCTTAAGCGGAACCATCATATCACATTGGCTTTTAAATTATTAGTATCAGGAGGAGCTAGTGTTTTTCCACGGCACTCCAAGATATGGGAGCACTATTTGATCAAGCCCGATATATCCAGCAACACGCCATCCAAGCACAAGTCCTGTTGCGAGAATAAAAAGAATCGGATTTGTCGACACGGTTCCAGCAAGAAGAAAATTTACGTTTAAGAGGCTGCCAAGGAAGGCCATGATACCTGTAAACAATCCTAGAATAAGAGTTACCCCGATAACAACTTCTCCCCACGCAATAATTGGTCCCCAAATATCAGTATGTGGGAGCATCACGTTCTCAAGAAACCATGCGTACCAACCTTGAACGTCTGGATGAGCACCTTCTGTTTTTGTGAGCGCTCTTGTAATAAATCCCTTCATGGCATCTCCTGCCATGTCTCCTGTCCAGGTTGCGTCACCTACTTTATGAAGTCCAGGCTGAAGCCATGCCCACCCTACATAGAGTCGGGCGACAAGCCATACCCAAGCAACTTTTTTGTTGGCAAATAAAAATTTTGAAAGTGGTGCCTCATTTATATATTGTGCTTTTTTCATACCCACATTATAAAACTTCTCTATAGTTTTATAATTTTAAATCTGTGTACAAAAACACCTGCTTCATTTCAAGTAGTATACGAGCTGGTGTATAAGGGAGTGTTCCAAATGGAACGAGTATTTGTACTAAGGCGTTCGCTTTTTTGTTGCCAACCATATACACGACAGCGCTATCTACATATTTTCTTAAAAAAGTATTCGTACACGTAATACGCAAAGGAAACTCGTTTTTCTCTTGTGCATCATATGCAGTAAATAATCGTTCGGCCTCAAACATTGTCTCAAAAAGTTTTGGGTGTTCTGGATATGGCATCATACCCGCAATGTGCCCATCTGTTCCAACCCCAAAAAGCGCAACGATTTCCCCTCCCGTTTCCTTTTTCCACTTTCTCACCTTTTCTTCATATAGACGGGCACACTCTTCCATATCTGAATCATTTTCTAAAATAGAAATAGATTGCGCACCATTTCTTTCAGCCTTCACAATAGATGGAACGCCAAGTAGTGCGAAAATATTCTGATCTTTTGGATCAATAGTAAACCTTTCATCCGTAAGTCCTATTGTTGTGTATGCTGGGTCAGGAATTATAAGCTCTTTTGCAACATCAAGCGCAGAACCACCAGGTAAAAGCAATAAGACCTTTTTCTTCGTGTTTCGAAGTAGTATTTCGAGGGATCGTGCTGCAGCTTTCATCGGGTGTTCGCTCTGTAAGACGGTAAATGACATATGCTTATATTATTATCCTATGTTAGAAATTTTGCACCTTTTTTATAGAAAACAGGCTCTTGCGATTCGAAACAGCTTCTCACTGTTTTTATAAGTTTCCACTCTTCCTTTATTTCATCAAATGACACAAAATATGAATCATCTCCCACAAATGCTTTCTCAATAATTACTTCATATGCCTCTCGTGGAGCAGGCCATGTTTCTTCAATACCAAAAAAAGCACTTATTATTTCTTCCTCTGGTTTAATTTTTATTTTAATTTTTTTCCCTTTTTTAAAAGTTATTTCTACGTCATTCGCAAACGCATTAAATGCCTTACC
>JAUIHD010000041.1 GCA_030432135.1 bacterium
GTAACAGCAGGAAATTTTGTTTTCCAGATCTACTTGTTTGAAAAGATGAAATAATTATTTATTTTAAAACTTAAAGCGGTTCAATATTTTTTTGGGTATACCCATGAGTCTATAGCAAAACTCTGTGATACGGCGCACCCACATAGGGTATTTGAAGAAGTTCGGGTTCAGATATTCATTTTTGTCCATCGTTCTTTTAGGAGTTCTCCAGTCTCCATAACAGAACTCTAGATATTCTTCTGCTGGTGTCATGCAAGGATACTCAGCACCGAGAAAATCTATGACGGCTGTATTTTCAAAAAATTTTGCAGGTAATTGACTATATCGAGTCCGGTAACGCATATCGCCTTTCTTATACCAAGAGGTTATCTCGTATTCGGCGCCATATTTAGTAAAGACAAATTTCAAACTATCGTAATTCGGATTATGTGTTTCTAATACAAAACCTTCTTGAGTAAAAGCTTTTATAATTTCATCTTTCACATCAAAAGCTGTCTCTGTCGTGAGGTAGCACTGCACATCCCAATCCCATCTTATAAAGTTCTTCTCCCTCACCGCACCCAATAAGGTTCCACTTGCAAGAAAATATGGTATACCTATTTTTTCAAAAATAACCTTCACTTCTTGGAGACCCTTATTCTGTCTCTCCAATTCCTCATCGCTACGTAATCTTATTTTTTCTTCGTTATTACTCATCTTCTTTTGTGGCAAAGTCTACAAGAAATAAAGCAAGTGCACGACTGGAATCGACTATAGGGATGATATTGCTTTCACCCTGTCTATTTCTTTCACTCTCAATAAGACCAAATTCTGTGCATCCTAAAATAACAGCATCGACATTATGTGCAACCTGTAATTCTGAAACTATACCAACATAATCCTCATGAGCCTTTTTTGAATCAGCATTTACTTTTATATTTTCGATCACCTCCTCAACTCGCTTCTGTAACATTTCATCATGATGAACATATGACACGCCATTTTTTTCAAGAAATGGCGCGTAGGTTTTTTCTGTATAAGTAATTCGCCCTCCTATCACTGCACATTTTTTTACATCAGAATATTCATGCATAAGTCTATCTACTGCTACCTCCATGATATTAACTATAGGAGTTGCAATTTCAGATTGAACTTGTGGCAGAAAATAACATGCACTGTTACAAGGAATTGCAATTATATCTACTGGCCATGCTGCTAATTTTTGGCACCCATTAACCATATGAGGAACCGGGGATTCTTCATTAAATAGATAGCACCGAGTACGACTCGGTATCTGCGGATTATTATCAATAACAATAGGTATATGCTCCCAGTCTTTTTTGGCCGGAGTCAAATCTATCATGGTTTCAACAAACGAAACGGTTGCTCGTGGACCCATCCCTCCTAGAATTCCTACAACTTTATTATTTTTTATTTTTATCATCTTGTATAGATTTAATAAAACCATGTACTCCGGAAAGATCCTGCGGTGTATCAATTTCGTGACATAAGATATTGGCTGCCTTGAGTGGCAAATGTCTTTCTAACACTTTGTATACATACCCTTCATCTGCAGTCACTGATATACCATCCAGATATGCAATACCTGCCCACTCAAAATTAGTTCGAGGTTTAAACTTGAAACCTGTAACATTTTCTTTTTTATTATCCAAATCAACAAACACCGCCTCCTCTGTCTTGCTCTTGGTTATACCAATAACACTTTTACCTTTTTTACATTTGCCTAAAAACGATTTGAAACTTTTAGGATCAATAAACACATCACCATCTATACTAAGGAAAGGTTCTTTTAGACCACGTGTAGCCAAATGAAGACTGTATGAATTAGTAGTACTTCTATAGTCAGGATTACGTACAAACACGACATCTTTTCGTATTTTCGTTACATGTTCTATGACTAATTCTTCCTTAAAACCGACAACGATCCTCACATCAGGAATATCACTCAACAAATCGAGTTGATAATCTATTAGGCTACGCCCCTCAATCTCAACCAAGCACTTTGGCATATCGAGACCAAGGCGCGACCCCATCCCTGCGGCACTTATGATAGCGTGTGTAATAGTCTGCATAAACTAGTTTCGTTATAAACTACATAATTTGATAATTTCAAAAGTGTTTCTATCGGCTTATGAACTCCTCCAAAAGCAATGCTAATATCAGCACTTTCAAACATCCGAACATCTCCCATACCATCACCCACAACGATGATCCTGTCAAAATGCTGCCGCAAGTCTGCGATCGCTTCCGATTTTTCCAACACATGAGAAACACCGAGTAGTTTGTCTCCTTTGTATTTAGCTTCAGATGAATAAAAACCGCAATCAAGCTTTTTCTTCATTGGTTCCATCCATACGTCGAGATTGCCAGTTATAACAAAACTGTCTTTTTTATTTTTTTTAATGAAGTCAACGATACGTTGGTGAAGTCTTATTTTGCTTACAATTTTCTGAACCTGTGAAATTGGGATCTCTGACAACAGCCTTGTCCGCAACAAGAATGATTTTTCAAAAGGGATTACTCCGTTAATAGTAGCGGCGGTAAGCGCCTCAATCTCTTGGTATAAACCAATCTTTTCAGAAAGAACAGGGAGAATCTCATCTTTTGTTATTGTTCCATCAAGATCAAAGCAAAAAGCAGTTCTTATTTTCTTTTTTGGTTCGAGCACAAAAACATATTGTTGCTTGTTGGCATAATTATTTAATTCTTCGGCAAATAAAGGCCTATCTTCAACCAACACAAAATCGGGCAAGCATTCTTGGAAAAATCTTATAAATTCTTCTCTAGTACGATAAATAGAACTGTACGTATACTCAAGTTCTTCTGACCAAATCCCGTCAAGAGTAAGTCTTACGTCTGTTGCAACAGGGCCACGAATCACAATACGGCCATTAGCAGCACATAGGCTCCCCACATTTTTCAAAACCTTTTTTACCAAAGTATCGTTAATGTAGTGCAAAACCCCCGCAATAATGATTTTGTTAAATGATTTTGTTTTTATGTGTGACAATTTCGTCTCAGAAATATCTTCAGCAGCAATTGTTTGAAACGAGGTGTTTGATAGGCTAGCACATCTTTTTTTTGCGATTTTAATAAGGTCCTCGACCATATCAGTACCATGATATGTTTTTACTTTCGGAGCAAGTACTTCAGCCCATCTTCCAATACCACAGCCTACATCTAGGACATGGTCATCTTTCTGGGCACTGATAAGCGGTAACATCGCTTTTTTTTCCGCCTGCGCCATTTTTTTTGCAGATTTTGGATCCTTGTCCCTATAGAGCATAGAAACTTCAGGCTGTGCTGGATTGTATTTTTCTGCCCTATTTGCGAAGAATTTTTTTACTTGGGCTTTATTGATTAAGATATTCTTACCCGTAACCCTCTTATTTTTCACACCATGAATCTTACCTTCAAGAGCTCTAAATATCAATATATTCCAGTGAGAAGATATTTGACATTAGCAATATATTATTATATTATATCATTGGAGGTCTGGCTTGAAAATCACTATCGTTGCAATGGATGTGGGGCCGTCAAAGGCACTCACCCTGGTGGCCCAAACCTTGGAAGACTTGGGTCACTCGGTTTCCACGTTCTTCGGGATGGGGCAACCCTTCCCCGAAGGAACGCCTTCGGAAATCATCGAATCCGTCAACGCTGCTGACAGAGTCCTCATCGGACTCTCCTCGACTGCCGCACGTGCAACCGAGGAAATTCTGGCGGCTAAGACGGCAATCGCGAGAGGAGTACCCTTCGGGTTCTTCTGTTGCACCTACGGCGAGTTTCGCCGGCCATGGTTTGAAGGGGTTCTCGCGGAAGCGCACTTCCTTTTCACCATCAATGAAGGAGACGCAGAGGAGGCTTCGAGGTACGCTCCCAGAGCGCATATCGTCGCGTCGGGGAATCCCGACTGGGCAACCTACTTTGCTCCCAAAACGGGTAGCAAAGAGGTACGCAAGCGCCTCGATGTCGGACCGGAGGATCTACTGATCCTTTCGGTCGGATCAAAGGAGGTAGACCGCAACACGAACCTCTGGCACAATCTGGTGCTGGCTACCAATCGGATCGACCGCCAGATCATCTTGGTGATCGCACGACACCCGGGCGAACAGAATGCGATCGAGACATACGACTGGATCGGCGAGACGTCTGTCCATCGTGTCGTATTCCTCGAAACGATGGGTATGAACTCAAACGAGGCTCTCGCCGGAGCTGATGTCGTGGTATCGTCCATCTCGTCGGTTGGCATCGCGGCGGCCTGCCAACTTATCCCCGTCATCGATCACATCAGCATGCGTGACAGCATGTGGTGGGAAAAGTTAAGCGGATCGCCAGAGTGGCCACCGGTCACCGAAGGCGCGTCGCGAGAAACCAACAACAGTACTGGGTTAGAAAACCTCATCAGGCTCCTGTCTTACAGGGACTCGGACGATGTGCGAG
>JAUIHD010000042.1 GCA_030432135.1 bacterium
ACAGTTACAGCTGAAGTTGGCCCACGAGCAGGCAAGAAGCTTGTAGACGTGATCGGTGAACGATATGCTGAACGAAATGGTGGTTACACTCGTATCGTAAAACTTGCCCCTCGAAAGAGTGACGCGAGTCCTATGGCTGTAATTGAATTTGTATAGAGATATGAAATACACAATTGACGCGACAAACAAAAAACTAGGACGAATTGCTACTGAAGCAGCTACTATTTTGATGGGTAAAAATACTCCTGATTTTCAGAAAAATGTTCTTGCAGACAACACAGTGGAAATTGTAAATGCGAGTGCACTTTCTATTACTGAAAAAAAGAGATCAAACGAGGTATACAAAAAATATTCTGGATATCCAGGTGGTCTTAAAATAAAGACTATGGATCAGGTGCTTGATAAGAAGGGATACGGTGAAGTTGTACGGATTGCAGTAAAAGGTATGCTCCCAAAGAACAAGCTGCAAGACAGAATGATGAAAAATCTAATAGTGATTGAATAATATTATGGCAACCAAGGAAAAAACATACATAGAGTCAACAGGACGACGTAAAACAGCAACTGCACGTGTACGCGTTGCTCCTGCGAAAACAAACTCTATTATCGTAAACGACAAGGAATATACAACATATTTCCCAACCAAAGAACTCCAGGCTGTAGTTATGGATGCTTTTAATACAGAAGAAGTTGTCGGAAAGTATGCCGTTACTATAAAAGTAGTTGGTGGTGGTGCTCATGCACAAGCGGAAGCTGTACGACATGGTATTTCTCGAAGTCTCGTAAAAGAAGACGCGCTTCTCCGAAAACCTCTCAAGAAAGAGGGTTTCCTCAAACGAGACCCGCGAACAAAGGAGCGACGGAAGTTCGGACTCAAGAAAGCTCGAAAATCTCCACAGTGGTCAAAACGATAGACCTCAACACAAAATCCGACGCTATCTTGTTGTCGGGTTTTTGACTTCAAAACTTATTTGCATCTATAATGTTCTCACATTCTTGAGAATACCAGAATGTTTAAATATAAACATATGGGTCAATTAAGGAAAATTAGTCCGCAGATGCTCGAGATAAGATTCAAGGGTATTGCAAACCATAGGCGCATCCAAATCCTTGTTTTTATTGCAGAGCACGATGGTGCTACGCTCGACAGCATAGTTGCAGAACTTGCTTGCAACTTAAAAACAATTGCAGAGCACACAAAGCGATTATCCGATGCTCAACTGATAGAAAAACAACCGCAAGGTAGACACG
This sequence comes from bacterium, assembly GCA_030432135.1. Lineage (GTDB taxonomy): Bacteria > Patescibacteriota > Minisyncoccia > Phycocordibacterales > 1-14-0-10-42-12 > 1-14-0-10-42-12. The sequence goes on from JAUIHD010000042.1 coordinate 1,252, forward strand.
TGATGCATTACTTATCGCCTTCAGGAAAAATTCTTTACAAGTTTATTAAAAATTTTTAACAAAAAGTATATGAATGACGAACAACATGATGAAGTAATATACGATGATGAGAACCCGGAGATGAGCGCCAAGGGGTCAGTCAAAAAACTTCGAGAAAAACTAAAGGATGCGGAGGAAAAATCAAGAGAGTATCTTACCGGATGGCAGAAGGCAAAAGCAGACCTTGTGAATCTTCGAAAAGAAGATGAAAAACGACTTGGAGAACGAGTGAAGTATGCAGAAGAAGCTCTTATTCTCGATCTGCTCCCAGTCATAGATAGCTTTGAAATGGCGTTTGCTAATAAAGAAGCATGGGAAGCGTTACCAAAGGAGTGGAGAGTAGGGGTTGAATATATACACAATGGATTACTCTCAACTCTCGGAAAATACGGCGCAAAAATATTGGATCCAGTCGGAGAAGATTTTAATCCAGAAACACAGGAAGCGGTCGAGACAGTACCGGTAGTAGATGAGAGTCGAAATGGGAAGGTAGTGCAGGTCATACAGAAAGGATTCATGATGCACGACAAAATTATTAGGACAGTAAAGGTAAAAGTAGGGGAGTTTAAAAATTAAAATTATTTAAGATAAAAAGTATTATGGCAAAAATAATTGGAATTGACTTAGGAACAACAAACTCAGCAGTAGCAGTGATGGAAGGTGGTGAGCCTCGAATTTTAGAAAATGCAGAGGGAACACGAACAACGCCGTCTATTGTTGCACAATCAAAAACAGGGGAACGACTTGCAGGTCTTCTTGCAAAGCGGCAAGCGGTGACAAATCCTACAAATACTATTTTTCAAATTAAACGATTCATCGGGCATACCTTTGACGAGGATGCTGTGCAGAAAGATAAAGGATCAGTACCATATACTCTAAAAAAAGGAACGGATGGTGGCGTACTTGTCACTATGGGAGATAAAGACTATCGGCCGGAAGAAATTTCAGCCATGTTTCTACAGAAGTTAAAAGCAGATGCAGAGGCAAAACTTGGCGAACCAGTAACAGAGGCCATTATTACCGTGCCAGCGTACTTTAATGACGCACAGAGAAAGGCAACTAAGGATGCAGGTAAAATTGCTGGACTTGAAGTAAAGCGAATCATTAACGAGCCAACAGCGGCAGCACTTGCATATGGATTTAATAAAAAAAAGGATGAGAAGGTTGCCGTTTTCGACTTCGGTGGAGGAACATTCGATATTTCTGTGCTTGAGGTGGGAGATGATGTTGTAGAAGTAAAATCAACCGATGGAGACAGTCACCTTGGTGGTAAGGATATCGACCAGACTATCATCAACTACCTTGCTGATGAATTTAAAAAAGAATCAGGAATTGATCTCAAGAATGATGCACTATCTCTCCAGCGGCTCGACGAGGCCGCTGAGAAGGCCAAAATTGAGCTTTCAAGCGCTTCTGAGACTGAAATCAACATTCCGTTCATTACATCAGATGCAAGTGGCCCAAAACACCTTTTGATCAAACTCTCTCGAGCAAAACTTGAGGATCTCTCTGAAGAATTTATCAAGCGATCAATTGAAATTACTAAACGAGCCATTGAAGCTTCTCCATTCAAAGTAAATGAGATTGATGAGGTAATCCTTGTTGGTGGACAAACTCGAATGCCTAAAATAATTGAGGAAGTTAAGAAACTCTTCGGTAAAGAACCAAACAAATCTATCAACCCAGACGAAGTAGTAGCACTAGGTGCTGCCATCCAAGGGGGTGTTATCTCAGGAGATGTGAAAGATGTGCTTCTCCTCGATGTGATCCCTCTTTCATTTGGGATCGAGACAATGGGTGGTGTATCCACAAAACTGATTGAGAAAAATACAACTATTCCAGCTTCAAAATCTCAAGTCTTTTCAACAGCAGCAGACAATCAGACTCAAGTTGAGATTCATGTGCTGCAAGGAGAACGAGAGATGGCGACCGACAACAAATCCCTTGGACGATTCGTACTCGACGGTATCGCACCAGCGCCACGAGGCGTTCCACAAATTGAAGTGTCATTTGATATCGACGCAAACGGAATCTTGAGTGTGAAGGCAGTAGATAAAGCAACTGGGAAAGAACAGTCAATTCGCATTGAAGCAAGTTCAGGACTTTCACAAGAAGAGATGGAGAAAATGCAAAAAGACGCTGAAGTACATGCTGATGAAGATAAGAAAAAACGAGAACTTGTTGAAACAAAGAATCTTGCGGAACAACTTGTATACACGAGTGAAAAATCAGTAAAAGAGCATGAAGCAAAACTTCCAGATGACCTTAAAACATCTATCAAAACAAAAGTAGAAGATCTTAAGAAAGCAAAAGATGGAAGTGATACCGAGGCTATTAAAAAAGCAACAGAAGAACTTTCAAAAGAGCTGCAAAAGATTGGTGAATATGTAAAGGTTGACGAACCTGAAGCGGAAGAAAAGAAAGAAGGTGAAGAAAATGTCCGCGATGCGGAAGTAAAAGAAGAGGGGACCGAAGAAGAAAATAAATAAATGCGAAAGCGCCGGTGGTGAGATACCTGCCGGCGCTTACCTGCTTCGTTGCTTGGTTCGTTCAGACCGTCGCCTCCTGTTGATCCTCGAGTTTCCAACTCTTGATGAGCTTGTTGAGGCGCGCCTGACAGACGCACGGGACGGTGAACGCAGCAACGATTCCGATTGCGAGAATGGTGAACATGGCTGGGAGCCCTCCTAACCAATATAGTACCTAAATGATGAAGAAAGTCAATGGTTATCAATAACCCATTAGAAGCTTGTTTAGACCTTATTTTTTAGGTAATATCAAGCCGATTTAAGCGTATACTCAACCTATGGCAAAAGACTACTATTCAATCCTTGGGATCGATAAAAAAGCAACAAAAGACGATATTAAAAAGGCTTTCCGAAAGCTGGCCCATAAATATCACCCGGACAAATCTGGCGGAGACCCTGATAAATTTAAAGAAGTAAACGAGGCTTACACTATTCTTTCAGATGATAAAAAGCGGGCCGAATATGACACCTACGGCCGAACATTTTCTGGTGCCGGAGGTGCGGGCGGTCCTGGCTTTGAAGGGTTTGATTTCTCTCAATTTGCGCGAGAGGG
>JAUIHD010000043.1 GCA_030432135.1 bacterium
CGTCGCAGCCTAGATGAGATGAGGCGAGTAGCCGCCCGCGCGCATGCGCGCGGGCGGCGCTTCTTTTTTATACATTTTCTCGCTATAGTGTCTCTATGCCGGTTTTTAATATAAAAAGCGAATTTGAGCCTGCAGGTGATCAACCAGAGGCAATAAAAAGACTTACAGAAGGAGTTAAATCTGGACTTAAACACCAGACGCTTTTGGGTGTTACTGGGTCAGGAAAAACATTTACAGCAGCAAATGTTATCCAGAATACAGGTAAACCGACACTAGTCATCGCGCACAATAAAACGCTTGCCGCGCAGCTTGCTCAAGAATACAAAGAGTTCTTTCCAGAGAATGCGGTGCATTATTTTGTTTCTTACTATGATTATTATCAACCGGAGGCCTATATGCCGGTGACAGACACATATATTGAAAAAGAGGCGATGATTAATGAAGAGATTGAGCGTCTTCGTCATGCGACAACACAAGCACTTCTAACGAGACAGGATTGTGTCATCGTAGCATCTGTCTCATGTATTTACGGTCTCGGTTCTCCTGTTGAATATGAAAAGGTAAATATGCGAATTGAAATTGGTCAGAAAATTTCTCGAAATGATTTTGCACGAAAGCTTATTGATATTTTTTATAAACGTACTAATGCGGATCTCACTCCTGGAGATTTTCGGGCACTTGGAAACACGATTGAAATTATGCCGGTATCAGAGAAGATTGTATATCGGATAGAATTTGCTGGAAATCAGATTGACCACATCAGTATCATGGATGGGGTAACACGGAATATTCACGAAGATAATATACAATCTTTTTTCCTTTTTCCTGCAAAGCACTTTGTTACACCAGAAAGTGAAATTAAACGCGCTCTTAAGAGTATTAAAGAGGAGCTTGCAGTACGGCTTAAAGAGCTTGAAAAAGAAGGGAAAATTCTTGAGGCCGAACGACTTAAGCGACGGACAAATTATGATATGGCAATGATAAAGGAGGTTGGTTATACAAATGGTATTGAAAACTACTCTCGACATTTTGATAATCGTGCTTCCGGCGAACCTCCATATACACTGCTCTCTTATTTCCCGCACAAACCAGATGGTAGTCCAGATTTCCTAACGATTATTGATGAATCCCACGTCACTATTCCACAACTCGGCGGTATGTACGCAGGGGATCAGTCAAGAAAACAAAACTTGGTTGATCATGGATTTAGACTTCCCAGTGCTCGAGACAATCGCCCTCTTAATTTTGAAGAAGTTGAAGAACGACTTGGACAGAGAATATACACCAGCGCTACACCAGGTGAATATGAGAAAGAACATTCAAAAGGTAAAGAAGGGCAGATAGTAGAGCAAGTTATTCGTCCTACGGGGTTGATCGACCCAGAAATCTTTGTTCGTGGAGTGGTTGAGAAAGGTTCATATAAAGGTCAAATCCAAGACTTTATAAAAGAAACGATCTCTGTAGTAAAAGGTGGTGGTCGCACAATCGCGACAACACTCACAAAGAAGATGGCAGAAGATCTTTCTGAGTATTTAAAAGAGAAAAAAATAAAAGCAGAATATCTCCATAGTGATATCAAGACCATAGAGCGTATCGAAATTCTGACCGATTTCCGCAGAGGAAAGTTTGATTGTTTGGTTGGTGTGAATCTTTTGCGAGAAGGACTCGATCTACCGGAAGTTGAATTTATCGGTATTTTAGATGCAGACAAGGAAGGATTTCTTCGTAGCGAAACATCTCTTATTCAGATAATAGGGCGTGCTGCACGAAATATGAAAGGGCGTGTGGTGCTTTACGCAGACAATATTACTGGCTCTATGGAACGTGCTATGGGTGAGACAAACAGGCGTCGCGAGAGACAAATTGCCTATAACAAAGAGCACAACATTACGCCAAAGACTATCTTCAAAAAGATCGCAGATATTACCGAACATATGAAAAGCGACCATGATAAGGCGGTTGCAGCTGATTTGAAACGTGATGAAAAAATCTATAAGAAAAATCCAGAGAAGCTTATTCGGATGAAAGAGAAGCAAATGAATGCAGCAGTCAAGATTCTCGATTTTGAAACTGCGGCAATTTTACGTGATGAAATCGCAAAGATTTTAGAGATGATGAAAAACGAAGAAAAAGAAGTTAGTAAAGTAATTAAGGAAGAGAAAGAGAGAAGTAAAAAAAGAAACAAATTATAATTTCCTGCTACACTTAAGGGTACGTTACTAGTAACATAAATTTAATTATGAAGCGTGGTGTATTTATTGTGCTTATTATAATTATTATTTTAATTTCTTTAGGAAAAGCAAAAAATAAAACAGATAAAACTCTCCCTGCATCTGTCACTGATATACAATCACTTATTACTACGCTCGAAACGCAGTTGAACGATATGGAAAATACTAAGCCGCTTAGTTTTAGTGGTAACTTATTTTTTGCACACAGTGCTCTAATAAAATTTTTTCCTATAGATGTTTTAACTGCGTATGCTGATGGTCTCATTGGTGCAGGTGTAACACGAATTGATATCAATCCATCCGCAGATACATGGAGTAAGGATGACACAGAGACAATCGCTAAATATGATGAGCTTGTTCGGTACATACGTGCTCGTGGTGCAGAAATTGTTTGGAATCCTCAGTATAGTGCTACTGAAGGGGAAATAGGGAGTTTTGACGAATGGCAAACAGAAACACTTGATGCGTATAAGAAAATGGCAGAGAGATACACACCAGATATTTTTATTGTGGCTCATGAACCAACAACAATGGCAAAGCGAATGGGTAAGCGTGTATCTATAAGCGAATGGACTAATTTTGTTGAAGAAGCTACAGAAGTCATTAAAGATATTTCTCCTGATACTCGCGTCGGTGCTGGGGGTCTTTTTCATGAAGCAAAATATCTTGAAAGATGGAGTCGTCTTGCAAACTTGGATATTGTGACAATTAATATCTATGATCTTTCAAAATTGAAAACATATAATGCGATCATCCAAGACATCAAAAACAACAATAAATCAGTCTACATCGAGGAGACGTGGAGATTTCCAGTAGATACGAGCGGTGCGAAGAACTTAGAGCAGGCAAGCGCAGTTGGTATTGGTGATGCACAATATCAAGAAATTGATGAACAATGGCTCAGGGTGATATCGCTTTATGCAAAAGTATGGGGACTTGAAGCAGTAACACCATTTTGGACACAGACATTCTTTGCATACGGAGAAAGTAATTCTCAGGTAAGTGCACTTGATCCTAAATACAACACTATTGTTATGGAAGCGATTATCCGTAATGAGCGAACAGATACATGGAGAGCGTATAAAGAGATCATCGAAGAGTTGCAATAATATGCTATTATAGTTTTGTTTTAATACCCCTTATGCACGAGATACGGGGTCGTTTCGCTTATGTCCCCAAAGAAAAAAACAGAAAATACAAACGAAGATAAGATTATCGTCAAAGGTGCTCGAACGCACAATTTGAAAGATATCACCGTAGAAATGCCACGAAATAAAATGGTGGTATTTACTGGCCTTTCAGGATCCGGAAAATCTTCTCTAGCCTTTGATACTATCTTTGCTGAAGGACAGCGTCGCTATGTCGAGTCTCTTTCATCATATGCGCGACAGTTTTTGCGACAAATGCAAAAACCGGATGTAGACGAAATTATCGGGCTTTCTCCTGCTATTTCTATTGACCAAAAGTCTCGTTCAAATAACCCACGTTCAACGGTCGCGACCATCACTGAAATCCATGACTATCTTCGTGTACTCTATGCGCGAATCGGTAAGCCACACTGTCTTGTCTGTGGAGAAGAAATAGAGAAGCTCTCGACGGATGAAATCAGAAAATTTATTGTTGAGAAAATTGAAAAAGTTGAAACAGATGTAAAGAAAAAGAAAACACTTCTTCCTACGTACATCGAGTTTTGGGCGCCGGTTGTTCGAGGGAGAAAAGGGGAATACTATCAGCTTCTTTATGACCTTTTGGGGCGTGGATATACAGAGGTGATCGTTGATGGATCACGAAAAAAACTTCGTGAGCAGATTACACTTTCAAAAACGAAACGGCACGATATTGATGTACTCGTTGACTCTATTTCTATCGAAGAGTGGCAAGAAGACAGGAAGAGTTCAGAGGAGCGCCTTATCGAAT
>JAUIHD010000044.1 GCA_030432135.1 bacterium
GCTCCGCGCGAAAGTGCGTCGAACGGGCCTCTGTTCTCGAGTCGGCCTCGCGGGATCGATCCTCGGATCGCTCGGTTGGTTGTATCTAAGTCAGAAGGTACTGGTCGACCGCGGCCGAAGAGTCGCCGGATGCAGCAGCTCTTGGAGCAGCGGGCCGGTAACAGGTAAACCGCTCAAGCTTGAGTTCGAAACTCCGCCAATGCGGCGCACGATAGCTATCGTGCGCCGCTATTTCTTTTATAAAAATTACATGGCATCATACAGACATGAACACAAGATATATCGATATTCACTGCCACGGATATTTTAAAGACTATGCCGAGGATAGGGAGGATATGATGGCCCGTGCCAAAGAGGCGAGTATTTCCATGATTCATGTTGGTACAGGATTAGAAACTTCACAGCAGGCAATTGCGCTTACGGAAACATATCCAAACAACTACGCAACTATTGGGATTCATCCTGCAGATCTTGAAACATATAGCGAGCAAGAATTTACAAAGTTGCTCGAACATAAAAGAGTTGTTGCCATAGGTGAATGCGGGCTCGACTATTTTCATCATCCAGAAACAGAAGCTACACAGAGAGAAATTTTTGAAAAACAGATTGCACTTGCAGAGAATAGCAGGAAACCACTTATGCTCCATATTCGAGACGGAAAAAATGGAGAATCTGCATACAAGGACGTCTACGACATGCTTAAAAACAGGGATGTCACTGGGAACGTGCACTTTTTTGCTGGAACAAAAGACGATGCGAGAAATTTCCTCGATCTCGGCTTCACATGCTCATTCACAGGTGTGATTACGTTTGCAAGAGAATACAAAGAACTTGTCGAATATATTCCCGACAATATGATTCATGCAGAAACTGACGCGCCATTTGTCGCTCCCGTACCAGAGAGAGGGAAGCGAAATGAGCCTGCCTTTGTTATTCATGTCATAGAAAAAATGGCAGAAATAAAAGGGTATTCTCTCGATAAAATGGCAGAAATTCTTAAAGAAAACGCAGAAAGAGTCTTTAAAATATAATCAAAATGACACAAAAATGTAAATTTGAATAGTGCAGCTCCCTGTGGTACTATCTCTCCATTATTACTAATAATAATGTAATTATGCAGAATGAATCGACCGTCTACGAGGTTGGGTTCCATATGAATCCGAGCCTTCCAGATGGAGAAGTCCTGGGCAAGGTCGCAGACCTTAAGCAGGCAATCTCTGAACGAGGCGGCACTTTCATCTCAGAAGGCGTACCAGTACCTTATGAACTTGCGTACACAATCATAAAGCGTATTGGTAACGAGAATAAGCGATTTAGTCAATCAGTTTTTGATTGGGTTAAATTTGAGATGGATCCTGCTTCTATTGTAGACTTAAAGAAGATGCTAGAAGGCGATACAGATATTATTCGCTTTCTCATTATCAAAACTGTTCGTGAAGATACAATGATCTCAACTCGACCAGAGTTCAAAATGAGCGCAGAAGAGGGTGAAGAAGAGGGTGCTACTAGACAATCGAGCCCTCGAAAAGTGGAGCGTGAAGAACTCACTAAGGAAGAGGAGGAGCAAATCGACAAAGAGATCGACGATCTTGTATCAGACGAGGAGGAGACGTCTAAAGAATAAAAAACTATGTATATCAACAAAGCATTTGTGTACGGTAACCTAACAAGAGATCCTGAAGTGAAATCTCTTCCTTCTGGTCAAATGGTCGCCAATTTTTCTGTCGCAACTAATCGTGTATGGAAAGATAAAGAAGGGAGAAAGCAGGAGTCAGTCGAGTATCACAATATTGTGATGTTTGGCCGACAAGCAGAACTCGTGAATCAATATCTTAAAAAAGGAAGCAGCGTCTATATCGAAGGGCGATTACAGACACGGAGTTGGGACGGACAGGATGGCAACAAGCGGTACCGAACAGAAATAGTTGCAGATACTATGCAATTTGGCCCACGTGGCGGCGCTAGTGGATATACAGGTGGAAACACAGGGGGAGATACCCAGGATGCTCCAGAAGATACGCAGGGTAACTCACCAGATACAATTGAATATCCTGAAGAGGATATCAATCCAGATGACATACCATTCTAATCAGAAATTATGAATAAAGATTATTTCAAACAAAACAAGATAAAGCATATCGACTACAAAGACACTGAGTTGCTTAAAAAATTCTTGAATCCTTACGGACGAATTTACGGAAGTAAGAAAACAGGTCTTTCGGGCAAGAATCAGCGCACGCTTGCACAAGCGGTGAAGCGAGCTCGATATATGGCACTTATTCCGTATATCGCTAAGTAGAAGATATTAACAAAAACACCGGCTACCACCGGTGTTTTTGTTATATACTGTAATGGATGTTTTGGTTTTTAAGTAAACAAAAAAAGAAAAAAGAACGACAACTTAGACAAGTCGATGATATTTTTCGAGTAGCCATTTTGATGGCTATGTTTATCCTTTCACTCAAATATATGCCAATGTACTTATGGGGAAGTGACATACTCTTTGATGCATCTCTTCATATCACTGCTGCGTTTTTTGTGCTTTATGTTATCTGGTTCTTTATCGACCAAACAAAGGAATTTCGGTACCCATTTTATCTTTTCGCTATACTTGTCTTGTTTGTTATCTCTATTCAAAGAATAGCAGTAGATGCTCACAACGATGTGGGTCTGTTGCTTGGCGCGCTTATTTCTATAATCTCTATCGGACTTGTCGAGCGTGAGAAACTTGGAAATAAAATAGATTTTTAGTTAGCCCGTTCTACGTACTCTCCGGTGTTTGTGTTCACTCGGATTGTTTCTCCCTCGGCTATAAACAGGGGAGTTGATATCTGAGCTCCTGTTTCGAGGGTTACTATTTTTGTACCACCTGTAGCGGTGTTACCTTTAATATTTGGTGGGGCTTCGGTTACTTTAAGTTCTACTTTGATAGGGAGCTTAAGTCCGATAATCTCGTCGTTGAAAGTCATTGCTTGAACCACGGTGTTTTCTTTAAGGAACTTACCTTGATCTCCGACAACTTCGGCACTAAAACTCATTCGTTTGCTAGGATCTTTTGGCTCACAGAACCACCATTCACCTTTATTGTTGTAAAGATACTTTACGTCTTTATTGCTAATATCGGCCTGTTCGGCTTTTTCTGATTGGTGAAATGAGTATTCAATTACTTTTCCGGTGATAAGATTTCTTAATTTTGTCTGGTTAACAGGCTTTCGCTGTTGTTTACGAAATACATGTGATGAAAGGACTTCAAAAGGTTGTCCGTCCATAACAATGTATTTTCGCTCTGTGATTTCATTGTATTCAAACATAATGGAGAAAATGTACCATGGAGAGGGGAAATAGAAAAGTGCCGCGCAACCGTCGGTCGCGCGGCACTTTCACACTCTCCTGCATCAAAGGTCTCCGAGTTTATCTCGGACCGCTTGCACAAGATCGTTGAAATGCGGCTTGGGCACCCACGTCACGTTGTTAGATGTAAGCCACTCCTGCGAGGGGCTCGCACTCGAGAACATGATAATGGAAACAGGCTGGATACCGGCTTCCGCCTCGTGTCCCCGGATTTTTTCAACCAGGTCTGTTCCAGACCCACCTGGTGGCATCTCAAGATCCGTGATGACAAGACGATATCGGTCGTCTTTGTTTCCGTACGTTAATGCATGTTTCCACGCCGCGTAGGCGACAGTGCCGTTGGCTGCAGAGAGAACAGCTACCTTGTCACCAAACTGAACTTGGAAAGCTTTAACGAGCAAGGAGCGTATGCTCCTAGTGTCTTCGGCGTGCAGAATACGTGTCATTCCAATTCCTCCGAGGAACTATAGTACAAGCATTATTATGTATCTGCAATAGCTTATGGTGCGTGAGTTAATATACTACTCTTCCTTTTTCATTTTTCCTTGGACCTCTTTCAGAATCTCATTAGACAACTTCTTGTCTTCCTTGAGAAGTTGGCGAGTAGCGTCGTACCCTCGAGCGAGCTTCGTCTCGCCATATGAGTAAGATGCGCCAGACTTTTGAATGACATCAAATTTTTCTCCGAGTGCAATAATCTCACCTTCACGAGAAATACCTTCGTTGTACATAAGATCAAACTCTGTTTGTTTGAATGGGGCAGCGACTTTGTT
>JAUIHD010000045.1 GCA_030432135.1 bacterium
TGGTAGAATGCTATACCTGCATATGAGGCAAAAATGGCAGTAAAGATGCCTCCTGATAGACCATCAAGACCATCGATTACACTCCCTGAATAAATACCTATAGTGACTAACACAAAAAGTGGTACAAAGAATATACCAAGATACAAATCTTCAATAACTGGCAATCCAATACTATTTACCTCAAGTTTTACGTAAAACCATAGGGCGCAAAGGAGTGAGATAGTGGTAACAGCCGTAAGTCGCTTCGTAAGAGAGAGGCCACCTGCTTTGTGGTCACCGATATCTTTTGTTTCAAGATAGTCATCAATCAAGCCAAAGAGAGACCCAAGGACAAGTGCTGCAAGTGGTATCCATGTTTGATTTCTACTGATGAAATCGAGTTTTACTGCAATATCTTCTGAAACAAGCTGTGAGATTATCCAAATAAGAAGAGCAGCGAAAGCGACAGAAGTCCAAACGACAATACCGCCCATACGAGGAGTCTTTTTCTTCTCATCGTCATGGAGTTGTTGCGAGATTGTGGCAGGTGCTCCATCAACAGCGACCTTTACATTCTTTTTCTTCCACATCTTGTTCTTATATAGGTAGCTACTCACAAAAGGAGTGATGCCAATTCCGATAACAAATGCAGTTACTGATGCGAGTAATACTTTTACAATATCTATAATCATATTTTTTATTCTACATTATCATACATGGCGGCTTTGTCCTCCCCGTCCATTTTCCCTTCATGCATTTCATATTCTTTTATGTATTTCCGTGTTTTTTCTACTAGTTTTTCAACATCACGGAAGCGACCCTCGATAGAAGAACCAAGTACTACGACTGCAACAGGTCTGTTTAGGCCTGCGTCAAAGACAATTGCCAAATTTCCACCCGCAAGATCAGTAAAACCAGTCTTAGAAGCAAGAAGTCCAGGTATACGTGATGTTGAGAGATTAGTATTTACTCCTTTGTGTTGAAATCCATTTATTGAAGAAAGTGACACGTAAGGATCTCGTGTACGAACCAATGAGTCGGGATATTCTCTGAGCATTGCGCCAAGAAGGCGTGAGACATCGAGAGCTGAACCATATCCACCAGCAATATTTTTTTCTTCGTCATCAAGTCCAGATTCGTTATTGAAGTTAAGAGTATCAAGATTAAGCTCGTGTGCAGATGTATTCATGAGGTTTATAAATTTTTTCTTACTGTCTTCATGAGTTATTTGTATGTTGTTGATGCTACCTACTGCGGCCGCAATAGCACTCATAGCGTCATTTGATGATGTGACAAGGCCATAATCTATAAGATTGATGAGACGCCATTGTTCTCCAAGTAGTAACCCCTGATCTCCTTCAAGGGCAATATCTTGGTCTTGGATAGTTACAGAAAGAATATCTGGAGCGTGTTTTTGCGCGGTATAAGCGGTCATTAGTTTTGTTACTGATGCGAGCGGATACACCGTGGTCCCGTTTTTACTGAAAATAATTTCTTCTTTTCCTATATCCCACACAATCGCAGATTTTGACTCAAGAGAAATCTCATCAAATGGGTTTTTTGGGGTATATACTTTCTCAGTGGTGACTGGTTCACCAGATGCTGTGTTGAAAGTATATAAAACAGAAAAAACTCCAATAAGAGACACTAACAAAATTAGACCGTAAATAAGCTCAGGCTTCGAAGTAAACAGTTTTTTCTTTGCACGATGCCGTTCGGAAAGGGCTTTTAGACGTTCTTGTATAATTTCTTTTTGATCCATGGGTTATTCTTCCCTATTCTCCTCTGATTCTCCAAAAGTTTCAAGCTCCGCTTTTATCTCAGAATATCCAGGAAGTTCTTCAATTTTTCCTACTCCGAGATGCATAAGAAGATCTCCAGAGGCTTTGTACACATATCCGCGGCCAGACGTGTCGTTTTGACGCTCTATAAGGCCCCGTATAAGGAGATTTCGTAGTATAAAGCTCGAGTTTACACCACGAATGTATTCGATCTCTCTGCGGCTTACAAGGCCTTTGTAGAGAACAATAGACAAAGTCTCAAGTCCCGCTTTCCCAAGATCTTTCGTGAGTTCTTCTTTAGTAATTTTTTCAATAAGGTTACTCGCCTGAGGGTTAGTCCCTAGAGATACTTTTTCATCATATTCGACTAGGGTAATTCCGCCGTCTTGAAGACGTTCTTTTAGAATGGCAAGTGCTTGCGTGACTTCTCCACTCGTAAGTTCGAGTAATTTTTCAAGCTCTTTTTTCTTTATAGGTTCTCCCCTGTAAAACAGTAGGGACTCTAAAAGTGCATCATGTGAAAGCATGTTCGTCATAAGTTATAGGTATCTTGGTGTGTTTATATTTTGCGATTCGATTGAAATGTCAGAAAAATCGCCTTCTTGCTGTGCATCGATATGTCCTTGCTTCATAAGCTCCAGAAGTGCTAAGAAGCTTACAATAATATTTACTTTTTCTGTACTATTTCCTGTGAATTCTTTAAAAGAGAGCTTCATTGCACGCTCAATACGTGTACTGAGACGTGACATCATCTCATCAAGACTAATAACTTTCTTTACCTTTACTTCAGGATTTTTTGCCGCTTGTTCAGGAAGATTATTAATAACATCTTGTATTGCAGTATATAAATTTGGTACCCGCATTTCTTCTGATGGTGCAAATACACGAACGGGAGGAATATTGTGGCTTGGTGTAAAAATACGGTTCACTCCAAAAAGTTCCTTTATAGTTCCAGATATTTCTCTAAATTTTTCATAGAGCTTTAGTCGTCGTTCAAGGTCATCAATACTCTCCTCTTCCTCGCTCGTGAGCTTCATGTTTGGGAGAAGTGACTTCGATTTTATAAGGACCAAGGTAGACGCAACTATTAAAAACTCAGCTGACTCATCAACAGGAATTTCTGGGTGACTTTTTATGTACGAAATAAAATCTTCAGCTACATCAGCAAGTGCAATGTCACTGACAAAAACTTTTCGTTTTTCGATGAGAGTAAGTAAGAGATCAAGCGGTCCTTCAAAAACCGGCGTCTTCACTGTATATGTGGCACTAGACATTAAGTTTATTGTATGTGTTTTAGGGTTGAAGATAAAGGTAAAATCCAGTCAAATATATATTGACTTAATTAATTTTTTTGGTATAATAAAAAGAGGAGGAGTTCTCAATATGACCAAGTTTATGGGCCTTGCTGCCCTATTTTTTGTCTCTCTGCCACTTGTCGGGCAGGATTATGCGTTCATCGAGGAGTTTAACACCATTGAACGCAGCGAAGATTCGTCGAGCTGGACCCCTATCGTTGATGGGTGGTTTCAGGATTCGTTCAAAACTGAAGACGGCGGAAAAAGCCGTTTCGGCACCTTCGCTTGGGGCCAGAAGATGATCCAAGAAGATGGATACTGGCAAGCATACGCCGGACCATCAGTACAGTTGACCAAATGGCTTCAGATCGGAGCTGGTGGAGGCATCGAGCGAGGAAACGAAGGGGGCGTTTCGCCACGATTCGGATCCTTTGCTTTCTTAAACCGTGGGCGCCATGCGGCGTTTCTCATCTACGAGGACAGTCCGCGGCGTGAGGTCGGATCAGGACATTGGTACCTGGTTCAGCACTGGACCACGTTCCATTCTGGCCGATTCGAATGCGGCGTCATGGCCCAGGCCTACATCGGTACCGGACCACGGTGCGCGGTGAACTTTGGTCAAAACAAACAATGGAAGTTTTGGAGTTCGGCACACTTCGAGAAAAGTGGCGGTCCCAACTTCCAATTCGGTATCAGGTGGGTCCATGTGGGTGAATAACCCGCAGGTCCACAACCGTCAGCGCGCGGGTCCTTTCGAGGGTACCGCGCGTTTTTCTTATTTATTTTTTACTTTCATTTTGTTTCAGAAATTTTTCATTGCTGTCGAGAATCGCTTGAAGGAATTCTGGTTTATAGCCTGCTTTTTCACTTTGCTTCACGATGCCGTTGATGTCTTTTGGAAAGCATTTTCCACCGAAACCTCTTTTGTCCATAA
>JAUIHD010000046.1 GCA_030432135.1 bacterium
GATTCAGAGAATCGACTGCCGCGTGAAATGGGTGGATCCAGACCGGTTCTTCGCAGCCTGGATAGTCGTCCACCCTCATAAGCCCTACAGCCGGGTCATACTCCATAGGAGTCTCGTACTTGACGGTCTCGGCAGTGAGCGAGGTTGCGAACAAACAGCCTAGCGCGAACATGGTGTAGATCTTCATGACACCCTCCGATTCAAATAGTATCACAAATAAAAGTAATTGTCAACTATATATTCCCCATAGAAAGCCCTGATTTAATGCTTCTCCGTGCTACGATTAAGGACAATGGTTATTGAATTTAACGAAGAAAAACAGGCGCGACGTATAAGCGAACTTCGCCGGCGCGACGAGGAAAATCTCACACGTACCATGGCACGAAAGCATGGGCTTCCCTACCTTGATCTCACTCAAACTCCTATAGATATGAACGCTCTTCGCTTAGTGCCCGAGAAAACTGCGCGCGAAAGTATGTTGGTGCCCATAGACATCATTAATAAAACAGTGCGACTAGCGGTACTGTCTCCAGTAAGCGAAAAAACAAAAAAAGTGGTAGTTGATTTGGAGGAACAGAATTATGGCGTAGAGCAATATATGGTTTCAAAGTCGAGTCTCGAAAGAATATGGAGTCGATATGGAGAGCTTTCCTATACCGCTGAAACCAAGGGAGGATCTATAGATATTTCTAGTGAACAGATCACTGATCTAATTAAAAGTGTGCAGACAATAGAGGATATCAGTGCACTCATCGAACAAACCCTTAAAGAAAAGAAAAGTTACCGGATTTCTCGCGTTCTAGAGATCATTGTCGCAGGTGCCATATCACTGAAAGCATCTGATATTCACATAGAACCAGAAGATGATTATATACGACTCAGGTATCGTCTTGACGGAACACTGATGGATATCCTACGGTTTGATTATGAGACATACAAACTCCTTGATTCTCGTATCAAACTTATTTCAAACCTAAAACTCAATATTAAAGACGAGGCGCAAGATGGAAGGTTTTCTATCAATCTCGAAGGGCTCGATATTGAAGTCCGTACTTCTATTCTGCCCGGTGCTTATGCAGAGTCAATAGTACTTCGTCTTCTAAATCCAAATAATCTCACCGTTTCCCTTGAAGATCTTGGAATACACGAGAGGTTACTTGATGTTATGAAAGAGGAAATTGCAAAACCAAACGGGCTCATTCTGACCACTGGTCCAACAGGTTCAGGTAAAACAACTACACTCTACTCTTTTCTCCAAAGAATCCACGAACCGCATATTAAAATAATCACTATTGAGGATCCTATTGAATACCACCTTCAAGGCATCGTTCAAACACAGGTTGATCCGTATGGAGAGTATCATTTTGCAGAAGGTCTCCGCTCAAGTCTCCGACAAGACCCGGACGTTATTATGGTCGGTGAAATTCGAGATGAAGAAACGGCAAATATTGCTATCAACGCAGCGCTCACCGGCCACCTTGTTTTCTCTACCCTACACACCAATAATGCAGCCGGAACATTCCCACGTCTCATCGACCTTGGTATTGATCCAAAAATAATTATCTCTGCACTATCTCTTGCCATCGCACAACGTCTTGTACGTAAACTCAAGAAATACCTCTTGAGGGCCAAGCGAAGATGAAAATCGATGAGATCCTAGTTGGGATTACCGATGGGTCATATATAAAAGATCTACAAACAAGTAGCACCTGGAAAGCTGTGGGGTGTGAGCAGTGTAATAATATTGGTTACAAAGGAAGAATAGGTGTTTTTGAAGCGATACGAAGCGACGAATCGCTTGAAGAGCTTCTCAAAACAAACCCAAGCGAAAGAGAGATACGTAAAGCGACTAAAAGTCAGAATATACTTTCAATGGCCGAGGATGGGGTCATAAAAGTACTAAAAGGTATGACTTCTTATGAAGAATTAGAGCGTGTAGTAGAACTTGAATAAGATTTAATTTCTCGTCTTGTATAAGTCAAGACAAAAAATCGTTCCGACACTTATTTGAGAAAAAATAAAACCTATCGCAGAGTAGGTTTTTGCTATTGCTCTTCCTTTTTAAATATGAATAATTGAAACCAGCAGAGAAAATTTTGAAAATTAAAAACAGGAATCTCTAAACAACGCTTTTTGATATATGAAGACCAAAAGCCAAGCTTAGCCCTGAGGATAGTTCCAGTCTATTCACCTCGAGAGATGGATAAACCAGAACGTCCTTGCTGAAAAGCCCGATTAAGTTGTTTAGAGATTCCTGTTTTTATGTAAATAAAAAATTCGGGTATTGAATTACCGAATCTGAATAGTATTGTATCAGTTTTTTTATATTTGTCAAGCACCTCCTTCCCCTTCCTGTAAGGGGTCATTATTTTACTTAAAAAGTCTTAATATGCAAGTCGGCCTTCTGCTATACTTAATTCGATGTCAGAAGAGAAAAAAAATGATTTAGACGTTGTTTTAGACAAGGAATTACGGCCTCAAAAATGGGACGAATACATTGGACAAAGCTCAATCAAACAGAATCTACACATCCTTTTGAGCGCTGCTAAGGAGCGTAACCATGCACCCGAGCATATTCTCTTTTACGGACCTCCAGGACTTGGAAAAACTACACTCGCTCATCTTGTATCTCGGGAACTTGGTGCAAATCTAAAAATTACCTCTGGACCCGCTATCGAAAAAGTGGGTGACCTCGCATCTGTCCTCACTAATCTCACCGCTGGAGACATCCTTTTTATCGATGAAATTCACAGCCTCAATAAAGCAGTTGAGGAAGTACTCTATCCTGCTATGGAATCAGGAGTACTCGATATTATTATTGGGAAAGGGCCATCTGCCCGGACTATCCAGCTCGACCTCCCTCCATTTACCCTTGTCGCCGCAACCACGCGTGTAGCGCTTGTCTCGGCACCACTTCGCAGTCGTTTCTCAGGCGGTGTGTACCAGCTCGAATTTTACACAGAGGATGAGATTAGAAAGATTATTGAACGATCGTCAGGACTACTTAATATGCCGCTTTCTGAAGACGCTGCTCGCGAAATTGCTAAAAGAAGCAGGTATACTCCACGTACAGCGAACTACTTTTTAAAACGTGTTCGTGACTATGCGCAAGTCAATAAAGAGGATATTACCCCAAAAATAGTTGGTGAGGCGCTCGATCTTCTTGGGGTTGATCATATAGGTCTCACTTCTGCTGACAGAAGGATTCTTGAAGCTATTGCACACAAGTTTAAAGGTGGACCAGTAGGACTCAACTCAATCGCTGCATCTCTTTCAGAAGATCAAAGTACTATCGAAGAGTTTAATGAGCCATATCTTATACAAATAGGCTTCATAGAGCGAACAAATAGGGGGAGAGTTATTACACAGCACGCATACGAACATTTAGATATCACAGGTAGCACTGAGGGTACAATTTTATCAGCTTGAAGTTACTCGTATTACGCGATAATCTGTTTCTCTATATGGCAGGACATAATAAATGGTCAAAGATCAAGAACAAAAAAGCAGTTACTGATGCCCGAAAAAGTAAAATTTTTGGGAAACTTCTTCGTATGATTACTGTTGAAGCACGAAAAGCTGGTGGAAACCCGGATTCTCCTGGTGTACGCACCGCAGTACAAAAAGCAAAGGCAGCTAACGTACCAAATGACAATATTGACCGAGCAATCAAGAAAGCGAGTGAAGCTGGTGGCGAAAATCTCGAATCTGTTACATATGAATCATACGGACCGGGCGGAGTAGCCATTATTATTGAAGGTCTCACCTCAAACAGAAACAAAGCGGCAGCGGAAATAAAACACATTCTCTCTAAAAACGGATGTGAGCTTGCGGCACCAGGAAGCGCCTCATGGGCATTTACTAAAGAAGATGGCGACTGGGTACCAAGCACGACTGTCGAGCTCGAGGATAAGGATATTGAGAAGCTTGAAACTATTGTTGATGCGCTCGAAGACAACGATGAGGTGCAGTCGG
>JAUIHD010000047.1 GCA_030432135.1 bacterium
GCACCTGAAGGAGAGACGGTGATTTATCCGAGAAGTGGTCCACCACGAATACGTTAGTCATGAATACAAAATATAAAAAAGGTTTTACCCTTATAGACTTACTCGTTTCAATATCAATTATTGTAGTGCTTTCGAGTACGATCTACCTAAGTATCAACGTAGCAAACTCGCGCAGTCGTGAAGTGGTTCGAAGATCTGATTTGGTTCAAATAAAAAATGCGCTTGAAACATATTTTGCAGAATACAACGCCTATCCTTCTACGGGCGGATCATGGTGGGGCATCTCGGTAAATGGTGGAAGTCGCACAACCTCTGGACCAAACGCTTACATTCCTGGACTTACTCCAGATTATATTACTGTCCTCCCTACTGATCCCTCTGGTGTAACTACTG
Source organism: bacterium (assembly GCA_030432135.1). GTDB lineage: Bacteria > Patescibacteriota > Minisyncoccia > Phycocordibacterales > 1-14-0-10-42-12 > 1-14-0-10-42-12. The sequence goes on from JAUIHD010000047.1 coordinate 394, forward strand.
GTTGGTCTGGATATCAATACCGATCGGACGGAAGAGAATTTAAACTCATATCACATACTATTGGTCCAGAGAAAATCCCTGCAGCCGGAGAAGCTTTCTACGATCCCGCACGACCAACATGGGCAATAATGGTTTGTAGCGCAGGCGCTGCTTGTAATTGGTAATATGGAATTTCTTCGACCTTTATTTTCTTGGGAAGACAGTGCTTATTTTGACATGTGGTCACTAGTACACCTCTTTACAGGAGGAATTATTGGACTTATTTGTATCCATAAAAAATGGCCCTTCTACCCTTCCCTTATTATTTCAACAATCCTTATTATCCTTTGGGAATATTTTGAATTTCTTTTTGGGATCCACGAAAGTATTACCAATATTAGTGTTGATATTATTTTGGGTGTGGCTGGATTTATCGGCGGATATAAGATACCTGGAAAAATGAAAGTTGACCCCTATATGATCTTGATCCCACTTGTTATTGCAGTGAGTGTGCTCGCGTACATTGGGTGGTTAAACTATCTCACGCGATAAAAAGCCATGCTACTATATTTGTATGAATTTCTCTTGGTATAGCATCGACAGAGTGTTCGTTCCTAAAAAAGCTGATTGGTATATCACCGTATGGATTGTTGCAATAACCGCTCTTGTACTTGCACTCCTCTTCAACAATCTCATTGTTGCGCTTCTTATTTTTATAGGCACTGTCGCACTTACCTTAAACGCACGTCGTGAGCCAAAAGAAGTTAGTGTTAGAATTACCGAACGTGGCATACAAAAAGATGACTTATTTTTCCCATGGAGTTCTTTTATCTCTTTCTGGATTGAAGAAGAAGATATGATGCCAAAACTCCTTCTTGAACCCCAAAGAAGATATTTGCCGCATAACGTAATTATCATAAACACAGCAGAGGTTGATATCGAAGAATTACGTGAAGCAATTTCAACAAAACTCGAGGAATACGAACAGCACGAGCCAGCACTTGAAAGAATTTTTGAGAGATTAGGCTTTTAAGAAAAATGTCGACCCATACAGTCGACATTTTTCTTATTCCTTAATCACCTAAAACTAACATTTCATCCTCTCGCCAAGAATCGAACTTGGATCACCGGTTCCGCAAACCAGCATTCTATCCATTAAACTACGAGAGGTGTAGAACATAAGCAGATTATCAGAAAAAGCCCATTTATAAAAGGATTCTTTGTGAGACTTCCGTAACAAAAGAAAAAATGATATTCTCCAATCAGAAGTACCTAGAAAACACCTGAGAAGCACCCCCGAAAGTGCGGGCCAACTAGTCCCCTACTTTCGAGGGTAAGCGGCAGGTCGTCACTGTCAGGTCGAACCCTCGTAACATTTCTTATCATGGGAATGAGAAAAGCGATTGGTCTTGGCATGACGATCCTCGTTCTAAAGTTTCTCATGCAAGACGCATTTGTTGCGGCAGAAGGCGCGCTCGAAGCCCTCTTTGGAGCAGCTGAAACTTCATTCGTTAGAATCGAAGACACAGCAGCATACACACAGGCACGAGCTCGCGGACTTACTCCGCAATAAACATGACGGCCCGAGGTACCACCTCGGGTTTTGTTTTTGTGTCACACAAAATAAAAACAACCCCTTTCGGGGCTATTTTTATTTTGCAATTGCTTTTGCAAGGCGTGACTTCTTTCGTGAAGCAGTGTTTTTCTTGATAACTCCTCGCTTTGCAGCTTTGTCGAGCGCCTTTTGTGCCTTTGGAAGAAGTTTTGCTGCCTCTTCCTTCTTGCCCTCCTTAACAAGAGTTCGGAGCTCTTTCAGAGTATCTTTCATTACTGTCTTTCGACGAATATTGAAAACTTGCTTGTTTTTTGAAGATTTCAGTGCCTTTTTTGCTGATTGTATGATTGGCATAATGTTTATTTAGGCTAGTAATAAGTAGATAGGTACTAGCGTTTCGCTACTATACATGAGAAATATGCTTTTTGCAAAAAATATCTGCCAGAAATAAAACCCGTGATTCATGTATACTAATCCTTATGATAGGCTACATTTCCGGCAAAATTATAGGAAAATCAGACAATATGCTCATTGTCGATGTACAAGGTGTTGGATATAAGGTATATACCCTCTCTGATAGCTATTTAAAGCCCGAGCAAAGCAATACTTCCTTCTGGACATACCTTGCCGTCCGAGAAACTGCCCTCGACCTCTACGGATTTGAGAACAAGGAAGAACTTGAGATGTTCGAACTTCTCCTTACTGTCTCAGGTATTGGGCCAAAGTCAGCACTTAGCGTTCTTGAAAACGCTCAGGTAAAACCATTGAAACAGGCGATTGTAAGCCAAAACGCTGCGCTCCTCACCAAAACGACGGGTATCGGAAAGAAAACCGCAGAAAAAATTGTACTTGAACTCAAGGGCAAGATCACGGATGAATTTACAGATATAGGCGACAGGACAAACACAGGAGAAGTATTCGATGCCTTGGTGTCTCTCGGATATAGTGAGCGACAAGCCCGTAGTGCATACGATAAACTTGAAAACAAAGACAAGACAACAGAAGAACTTATCAAAGAGGCGCTTAAACACATTTCATGATCGAACACATCTTAAATTTTTTTAGACCCCTCATCCCAAAACGACTTTTTAGAGCGGCGCAGCCAATTTACCATTATCTTTTAGCACTCTGGGGCACCTTTATATACCGGTTCCCTTCTAAAAAAATAATTGTCATCGGAGTAACCGGAACAAAAGGAAAAAGTTCCACAACAGAATATGTCGCAGCAATCCTAGAACGTGCCGGGTATCAAGTAGCACTCATGAACACTATCCGTCACAAAATCGGTAACCGATCAGAACCGAATAAATTCAAGATGACAATGCCTGGTCGTTTTTTTATCCAACATTTCCTAAGACAAGCAATAAATGCCGGGTGCACTCACGTAGTAGTAGAAATGAGTTCAGAAGGAGTTATACAGTATAGACACCGGTTTATCTATTTGGATGCTCTTATTTTTACTAATCTATCCCCTGAACATATCGAATCTCATGGCTCCTATGAAAATTATGTAAAAGCAAAGCTTGAAATTGGAAAACGTGTTGACCGGAAACATGGAGTAATAGTGGTAAATAAGGATGATACCGAAGCAGAAAAATTTCTCGCACTCCCTATTCCACATAAAATCACCTACTCCCTAGAAGAAACTCGACACGATATTCGACCAGACAGCATTTGTCTTTCTTTTAAAAATAGATATATCGAGTCTCCTCTTAAAGGAAAATTCAATCTGTACAACATGCTTGCCGCTGCAACCTATGCAGACTATTTGGGTATAGATGGAGAAACTATCAAAAGTGCACTTGAACACATACACATCATTAAGGGGCGCGTGGAAGAAGTAGATGAGGGACAAGATTTTACCGTAGTCGTTGACTACGCACATACGGCAGACTCGCTCACTAAAGTGTACGAGGCGTACGATGGATATACGAGAGTTGGTGTACTTGGTGGTACTGGTGGCGGACGAGATACTGGAAAGAGAAAAGAAATGGGTGCTATTGCCGATACATATTGTAAGAAAATTTTC
>JAUIHD010000048.1 GCA_030432135.1 bacterium
GTGAACACTTGCCTTATCACGAAGAGATGCCTTACTACCAACCACAATACTAATTAACCAGCCCCGGTTCGCCGGGGCAAACAAAATGAGATATATCAACTATGCATTCAAACTCTCAAACAGAAATTCTTGCTGAAAAAGATACAGTTGTTGTAACAACAAAGAAAGGACAGTCAATTCACTTCAAGGCATCTGATATTAGAGAAATGGGGCGAACGGCGGGTGGTGTACGGGCTATTAAACTCAGTAAGGGGGATAAGGTGATTACGGCGCAGGTTGCTCCGCATACTATTAAAGATGCGCGCCTCCTTGTGCTTACAGAAAATGGATATGGAAAGAAAACAGATCTCAAGGAGTATAAAGTACAAAAACGTGGTGGTTCAGGTATCAAGACAGTGAAGCTCACACCTAAGACAGGAGACCTCATGGCATCTACCTTGATTATCGATCCAGAATCAGAAGTGGTGGCCATGTCGTCTAAAGGACAAGTCATTCGAACTGGTGTAAACGAGATCGCAGTCCTTGGTCGGCAGACGCAGGGTGTTAGAGTAATGAAACTCCGTGAAGGGGATAAGATTGCGACATTCACGTGTCTTTAAAATTTCAAAAAAGAACAAAAACAAAAAGCCTGTGTATTACAGGCTTTTTGCGTGACTACTTTTGTACTACAATTGATGTAATGTTTACAAATCCACAGCGTACATTGCCACTTATCGGGGTAGAGAGTGGTATGCGAGTTGCTGATTTTGGTTCTGGGTCTGGTGCCTATGTTGTTGAATGTGCTCATGCAGTAGGACTTGATGGACATGTCTATGCAGTCGATATACAGAAAAATCTCCTCGATACCGTTGTCGCAGAGGCGGAAAGAAGTGGTTATCGAAATATCACACCTATTTGGGCTGATATGGAAAAGGACGGGTTTACGAAGTTAAATGAAAATACTCTTGATCTTGTAATCATCTCAAACACACTATTTCAATTAAAGAATAAAGCACCAATGTTTTTTGAAGCCGCTCGTGTTCTTGTGTTAGGGGGCAGACTGGCGGTTATTGATTGGGAAGATTCATTTGGTTCTATGGGCCCTCAAGCAGACATGCTCGTCGACAAGCAAGATGTACTCGATATGGCAAGCCAAGCGGGGCTGAGTCTCGAGGGGGAATTTAATCCTGGTGAGCACCATTATGGGCTTATATTTAGTAAACAACAATGAGTAGATTTCAGATAATTCTTATTGCCATCTTTTCTTTTGCTGCGGTACTCGGCGTGTTCTTTTTTGCAACGTTCCAAGCTGGTTCTGGAGAACCAAATGTAAACGTGGTTATGTGGGGCACTTTGCCACAGGATGACTTTATTGCGTGGTATAGCGGCACAGCTACAAATGCAAATGTAAAAACTAATGTTACATATGTTGCAAAGCATCCGGATAGGTTTGATCAAGAATTTGTTGAGGCACTTGCGGATGGACGTGGACCCGACATCATTTTCCTGCCACATGAGAAAATTCTTGAACATCAGAATCGTATTTTTAAAATCCCGTATACAACATTTAATGAGCGTCAATATAAAGACCTGTTCGTAGAAGAAGCGGAGCTCTATCTCTCGCCAGAAGGTATTTACGCGTTGCCGCTCTACATCGATCCGCTCGTCATGTATTGGAATAGAGATATTTTTCGCAACGCGGGAATTGCTGAAGTGCCAAAATATTGGGACGAGTTTCCAGATATCTCTCTCGAACTTACACAAAAAGATGGGGCAGGAAATATAACACAGGGCGCTGTAGCACTTGGTGAATTCACGAATATCCATCGTGCACGTGAACTTATTTCTATCTTACTTATGCAAGCAGGTACACCGATAACCCAGGTAACACCTGTTGGTATCCAGTCTGTTCTTCCAAGCGGAGGTTCTGCGACAAGTCCTGCAGATGCGGCTCTTACTTTTTATACTCAGTTTGCAAACCCGGCAAAAGATATTCACTCATGGAATCGTTCATTCCCAAATTCCCTCACGACGTTTGCATCAGGTGATCTTGGTATTTTCTTTGGGCTTGCTTCCGATCTCTTCGCTATCCAAGACAGGAATCCGAATCTCAACTTTGATGTGGCGCCACTTCCGCAACCGCGAGACGCTTCCGTACGGATGACATTTGGTAGTATGCACGGTCTTGCGCTGGTACGAGAGACGAGTGATCTTGCGGGGTCGTATCGAGTTATTCAAGAACTTACGGGTAGGGAGGCAGCAAAATGGTTCAGTGATGTATTGAAAGTGCCGCCAGCACGTAGAGATCTGCTTGTAGAACGACCAACTGATGCGTACCTATCTCTATTCTATGATAGTTCACTTATCTCTAGGGCATGGCTCTCACCGCTTCCGAAGGAAACAGATGCTATTTTTAAGGAGATGATAGAATCTATAACAGGAGGCCGACAACGTCTTGGGGAAGCAATACAGGAAGCCCATCAAAGTCTTGAACGAGCACTTGGTAATTAAATATGAAAGATAAACTGACACACATACTTGGATACGGGGCACTACTTGCGACACCTTTTATTTCTCATGGGCAAAGTGGACCAATTTGGAAGAATAATGTGTGTCAAGGAGATGAATGTGGTTTTGCAAATTTCATCTCACTTCTACAAGATGCGATTAGTTTTCTTATTGTGTTGGCAATCCCTATCTCTGCTATCGTCTTTGCGTATGGTGGATTTGAGATCATGACGTCGGGAGATAATGCAGGGAAACGCACAAAAGCAAAGCGCATGATGATGAAAGTGGCGATAGGACTTGTTGTCATGCTTGCCGCTGGACTTATTGTGAACACAATCTTAAGTGGACTTGGTGTGGGTGATGAGTATAAACTAATAGAAACAACGCCATAAATATGAAAAAGTATTTATCCATTTTTTTTACGATAGTGTTGAGCTTGAGTTTAATGATTTTGCCTGCATATGTAGCGGCGCAAGCACCTTCTGGTCCGGGTAGCTCTGGTCCTGGTAGCGGTACTGTTGGCGGCTCAGGTATCTCTGGTTCCTTTAAGAATCCACTTAAAGTTTCTGGAATAAACACTATTACAGACTTTATTCGTGTTCTTCTTGAGAAGGTCGTCATTCCTATTGGTGCTGTAGTCTCTGTCTTTTTTGTTATCTACGCGGGGTTCCTTTTCGTCATGGCGCAGGGTAAACCAGATGGTATTCAGAGGGCAAAACAGGCGCTCCTGAACGCCCTCATTGGTTCACTCATTATTCTTGGTTCATGGGCGATTTCTCTTGCTATAAAAGGAACAGTTGATCAGTTGCAGCAAGGTTTGCCATAAACGTATGAAAAAGATATATCTTTACACAATTTTATTGCTGTCACCGACTGTTTTGTTTGCGCAAGCGCCTAGTTCTTATAAAGAACTAACAGAACTTCTTATTGGGTTTTTACCCCAGCTTGTATTAATTATCGGGATGATTATCTTGCTCTACTTTGTGTGGAGGACGGCGACGTTCATCCTTACTGCAGGTGGTGCTGATACACGTGAGAAAGCAAAGCGCCATTTCCTGTGGGGTATTCTCGCTCTTTTTGTCACACTTACGCTCTATGGAATAATCTCATTCGTTTTAAACGAATTTGGATTTGGTGACGCACAAATACCAACCTTGTAGGGTACGTATCCATGCTACAATTTAATGGCTAATAGATTTATTACATAAAAGATATGAAAAAAATAATACCTAGTTCAATTCTCATAGCGTCTACACTTCCGTTACTGGCGTCTGCTCAACTTACAAAGACGAGCACACTTCTTCGTCGAGTAACCAATGTGCTTGAGACAGTAATTACCATTGCTATCATGCTCGCGTTTCTCTTTTTTGTATGGGGTCGCGCGCAGTTTATTAGAAAAGCTGGAGAGCCAGCCGCTCGAGAAGAGGGAAGGCA
>JAUIHD010000049.1 GCA_030432135.1 bacterium
CCAATAGAGTTTCTTCATAAAGCGCAAAAATACGAAGGGTATCTTTTCCCTGATACATATTTCGTATACCCAAATATAACGGCAGAAAAGGCAATCGACATATTGCATTCAAATTTTGAAAAGAAAATTTCTGATATTACAAATGAAATTGAGGAATCAGACAGAACACTTGAAGAGGTAGTCACTATGGCGTCTATTATCGAAAGAGAGGCATACAAATCAGCTGACAGAAAAAAGATCTCTTCTGCCTTGTGGAATCGTATAGAACAAGGAATACCGCTTCAGGTAGATGTGACATTTAAATATATAAATGGCAAGCATACCTATAATCTGACTAAAGATGATTTACAAGAAGATAATCCATATAACACGTATGTCTACAAGGGCTTACCCCCGACCCCTATTGCAAATCCGAGCCTTGATTCTATTTTAGCTGCACTTAATCCAGATGATACTGAATATTTATATTTTCTTGCAGACAGGAGTGGTAATACGTATTTTTCAGAGACTTATGAAGAACATTTGCGCAAAAAAAGAATATATGTTGACTAGAGGGCGTGTAGACAAAAAGCTATATATGATGTAATATATTTTGCAGTTCGCTTAAGGAGGAACTGGCATATGAGCTGGCTCGTGATTGTCGGTATCATTATCTTAGCATGGTGGGTTTCGGGTTGGATTGGTCCGAGCACCAAGATCATAGTGGAGCTTCCAGAGGAGGTTCCACTCGCGGAACGGAAAGGACCATTGTTTGACACTGAGGAGCGCGGCGGCGTGTACGTCGTCACAAACAGCGTCGAGGAAGAGACATAAGAATCCAGGGCGCCGACTTCTTAGTCGGCGCCCGTAATCAAAATTATGAGTCTAAAAAAGAAAAAAGTATTTGTTGGGGTTTCTGGTGGGGTTGATAGCTCTGTCTCTTTAGCTGTGCTCAAAGAAAAGGGATACGATGTGACAGGAGTTTTTATAAAAGTCTGGTATCCGGACTGGATTTCAGAAGGATGTGACTGGCGCGCCGAAAGACGAGATGCAATGCGAGTTTGTGCAGAATTAGGTGTACCATTTCTTACGCTTGATCTTGAAGAGGTCTACAAAAATCAAGTTGTCGATTATCTTATCGAAACATATAAAAGAGGTGAAACACCAAATCCAGATGTTATGTGCAATAGGCATGTAAAATTCGGCGCTTTCTGGAACTTTGCAAAAGAAAATGGGGCAGATTTTATTGCGACAGGTCATTATGCGCAAAACATATACGAAGATGGGGAATACAAAATGATTATTTCAAAAGACGCAGCAAAGGATCAAACATATTTTTTGTATACATTAACCCAAGAAGATTTACGGCACGTATTCTTTCCTATTGGAGGAATGGAGAAATCAGAAGTGAGGAAATTGGCTGAAAAATATAATCTGCAAACTTCAGGTAAGAAAGACAGTCAAGGCCTTTGTTTCTTGGGTGATATCACCATTCGAGACCTTATTTCCAAGTATGTAGAAGTGAAAGAAGGACATGTATTCAACATGGACGGAGAAATTATTGGAGTACACGATGGAGCGATTTTTTATACTATTGGTCAGCGTCATGGATTTCGTTTGAAAAATAATATGACTGACAGCAAAGCGCATTTTGTTGTCGAAAAAAATATTGAGAAAAATACTATTACTGTTTCAGAAAATGTAGAGCAAAGTCTCGGAGAGATTACTGATCTCTCTCTAGATAATATGACTTTTACTACCTCTAAACCACGGGAAGGGGAACTGAAGTGTGTAGTGCGATATCATGGGACACTACTTTCCTCTAACCTTAAATTGAAAAGTGATAATGAGGCAATTGTTTCTTTTAAAGAAAATATAAGTGAACATTCGCCAGCGAAGGGTCAGAGCGTCGTTTTCTATAAAAATAACGTGTGTATCGGTGGAGGTATCATAAAATAATTTGATACAATACACCTCATGAAAAAAGAGATTAAGGTCGTCAAAAATGATGGCTCAATAGAAGTCTTTGATGAGAAAAAGTTAGAACGTTCCTTACGACGTTCTGGAGCGGACAAAGTGCTTGTTGGTCATGTACTCAAGCATATTAGATCTATCTTGCGTGACCATATGGCAACAAAGGAAATCTATCAAAAAGCTTTTGCATATCTAAAGCATGCATCAAAAACTACCGCACTCCGCTACTCGCTTAAAAAAGCTGTTATGGATCTTGGACCGACGGGCTTTCCCTTTGAAAAGCTCTTGGCTGAAGTATTTAAAGAAAGAGGGTACAAAACAGAAATTGGTCGCGTAGTGATGGGGCGTTGTACTGAACATGAAGTAGACGTAATCGCGTATAACAATACTGAGGTTATCGTGGTTGAAGCAAAGTTCCATAATATGCTTGGGACCAAGTCTGACCTCAAAGATGTGCTTTATGTAAAATCTCGTATAGATGATTTGAAAAATAATACGATCACTATAGAAGGTAAGGAACGAGAGGTTACCGATGGATGGCTTGTGACCAATACAAAATTTACACACACTGCAAAACAATATGCGCGGTGTACAGATATGACACTGATTGGATGGGGCTATCCCGAAAAAGGGAATCTACAGGATATGATAGAAAGTACTGCCGTACACCCTGTGACGTGTCTCACTACACTTACTTCGTCTCAAGAAAAAGCTTTGATAGATAAGGGTAATATACTCTGTAATAGTGTTAATGTTGAGACATTAAAATCAGTGGGGATATCAGGAGATAAGAAGGTTGATGCTATTTTGAATGAAATAAAGGTTCTGTGTTAAGATAATTTCACTATGGAACTGACACCTGTTATAAACCCTTATATACCTGTTTTAGTGGCCCTTGGGCTTGGGATGCTTATTGGTCTGGAACGGACGTTTGCAGGAAAAACAGCAGGGCTTCGTACGTTCGGGATAGTTTCTATGGGCGCAGCGCTTTTTGTTGTTACGGCACAATTAGTGCTTGAAGATTATATTGGTGTCACTACATTTGACCCACTTCGTATTCCTTCAGCCATTATCACAGGAGTCGGCTTCCTTGGCGCTGGACTGATTCTTTTTAGGGAAAATCATGTTAAAGGTCTCACTACCGCTGCAGGACTATGGGTTGCCTGTGGTGTAGGTATAGCTGCTGGTTTTGGGTATTATATTTTAGCAACTTTCGTTACATGTCTTACCCTCTTTGTTTTCACAGCACTTTGGTTTGTTGAGCAGAAATTGAAAACAATGAGTAAACCGACAGAAGAGATGTATACAAAAAGTAAAGAAATCTCTTATGGCGAAGACTCTGAATAAAACATTTAAAGAGTCTGTTTTTGAGGTAGTGAAGAAAATACCAAAAGGGCGCGTGTTAACGTACAAAGAAGTTGCAGAGCAAGCAGGAAGCCCACGAGCATATAGAGTGGTAGGGAATATTTTGAATACTAATTATGACCCTCAAATTCCGTGTCATCGTGTAGTGAAAGCCGATGGAACGCTTGGTGGGTACAATAGAGGAAGAACCAAGAAAGAAAAAATTTTACAAGAAGAAGGATACATATGGAAGAAGAACTAAACGACAAGGCCGCTTTTATAGAACGACTCAAGTATGATACGAAGGTTTTAGATGATCCATATGTAGAGAAGGCTTTTCGTGCCGTGGATAGAGCAGATTTTGTGTTTGGAGATTTTAAAGTGGAGGCATATGAAGATTATGCATTACCTATCTCTGAAACATCTTCAATGACACAACCTACTACTATCGCATTTATGCTCGAACTTCTTGGGGTAAAGCCTGGAGAAAAAGTTTTGGAGGTCGGCTCTGGAAGCGGTTATGTACTTGCACTTATGGCACATATGGTTGGAGGAAAAGGAGAAGTGTATGGAGTAGAGACTTCTCC
>JAUIHD010000050.1 GCA_030432135.1 bacterium
CAGATGAGGTTGACCCACGATGTAGACGATTTCGTGACCATCCTCAAACATGACCTTCACCTGGCGAAGATCGGAGAATTGCCTGTGTCGCAACCAAAGGCATACTACCCCAAGACAAAGCGCCGCGACCCAACCGAGATACTCAACCATTTCCGTCGTCCTCCTTATTCAGTTTGCAGATTTGTACTTACCCGTACCGGAGATCCTCCGTAAGGTAGTTCCACTCCGGCCAGAGACCGGTTACCATGCGGCCACCGATACACCGGTACCAGCCAGTATAGCCGCGGCGATTGACTTCGTACTCGTACCTTCCGAGACTTTGCCAAAAGACCATGTGACCTCCTAGAAAAAGTACCCGACGGGCAACTGCGTGGCTTGTGCTGCCCCGGTAGCGACGCCAGCCCAGACAGCAGCCAGGAATGTGGCGAACGCGCCACCGACAACAAAAAGTCCTTCTTTGTTCATAGGACCTCCTCTGCCTGTGAAATTATCATAAAAACATAAAAAGTCAAAAATTACAGAGCTCGGTCACAACTCTCCTGCTCCGATAAATCTTCGCAACGGAGTGCGCTCCGGCTTTCGAGCCCTGACCTGACGTAAAATAAAAGTCGCGGAATGCATCCGCATCCCGCTCCTTTATTTCATGTGTCAGGAGGCGGGCTCGAACCGCCGACCCTTCGCTCTTCAGGCGAATGCTCTACCAACTGAGCTATCCTGACATTCCTTATTCTGTACTGTCACCGCCCCGAAAAAAATCTAAGAAACTATCTAGGTTACCTTGAAATTCAGCATCTACTTGCTCAAATCTATTATTTACATCTTGATACACGTCTTGTGCCTGCTCTATATAGGGTTGGATAAAGTAATATGCTCCTACAGCAACACCAATCACGATGACCCAATACACAACGCGCATTATAGTAGCAATACGCATAGAACGCTTCATTTTGCGAAGCATAATGTTGTTTTCCTCTGTAACCTTCAGAAGCTCATTTATCTTCTTATCCATTGGGTCCATCGGGATAAATTTATCAGAATTGAGGCTATTTTTCAATCAAATACAGAACACGAAAAAGTGACCAGGCCTCTAGAGGCCTGGTCACTTTTTTTACATCCTAAAATAAACGAACAGATTAATTGCTCACAGATGTGTTTGCATGAGCAGTCAACTCAGCAATAACAGCCTCTGCCACCTCTGCTTTTGTGCGTGCTCCAATATTTGCTTCAGCCTGAGCTTTTACAACAGCATTGTTTCTGATGTTTGATTCGATTTCTGACTTGGTGTAATTCTTACCAGAAACCAAGAAGCCCCACCAAGCCATCTTTGATCGCACTTCTGCTTCTGCGTCTGTTGTCGCTTCTACAACAGTTGTAGACTTTATAGTGACCGGTATAAGCCCCAGAAGTTTGCCCTTGTGTCGGTACTCAACCTTCACTTCAGAATCTCCTTCTTCACCAGATTCAAAATTAAGTTTTGCCACCCCTTCTTTATAAAGAGAAGTGTTTTTTGCAAAAATCTCAAGATCTTCTTCTGTATTAACTTGATTAGATGCAACTACTGCAACACCAAGAGCATTGAGATGCAGTACAGCTTCCGTCTGTGACCCTCCATTCATGTCATCACCATTTTCTGGGTAATCATTTTGTGATTCCGCTTCAATATCAGTATCAACCTGCACGCCTGCATTAATATCACCTAACCCCGCATCTACAGATGTTTGAGTAGAAGCTTCAACGTCAGTGTCCACTATTGTTTCTATTTGTGCATCTGTGTTCCCTTCTAGATCAACCCCTATCTGAGCTCCTGAAATAACTGGAGCCATCAAAAAAGCCGATGCTACAACGAGCCCAGTGCTTTTATATATTGTTTTTTTCATATGATTATATTTTATGGCTCATAACAAAGTTTTTTAAACTCAATACAAGCCCATAGACTAAATTTAACAAAACAAGCTTCCCCTTTCAATCAGAATTTAAATAATAATATATGGTAGAGTTTTACCGTCCGCCCTTGTAGTTCAATGGATAGAACAGCGCACTCCTAACGCGCCGATCTAGGTTCGATTCCTAGCAAGGGCACAGATTATCTAAACCAGAGTGTATTTAACACTTTTCTATACCAAGGAACTTTTTCTGAAATTTCCTCTACTTCTATATCTTTTTCTATAATAATTGCCACCTGCTCTCCCTCTTTTACTACATTATATGACTCTCGAACCATCTGTTCTTTACCTTCCTTTGTCTCAAAGGAAGCGACCGAAGCCTGCATAGAGTCAATCCTCTCAGTAAGAGAATCATACTCTTCCTGAACAAGATCCCTTCGGGCAACACTTTCTTGGTACCTACCATACATATCCCACGATGCCTTTGTAAAAAAGCCAAAAATGGCAGCCAGTAGTATGAACAAAAACAGTGTTGGGATAACTGTTTTTTGTTTGCGTTGCAACCCTTTTTGAGAAAACATCATAGGAAAAATATAATAACTACAGTATACTGTGTATCATGTTGTTCTCAAAACAAGGTAAGAAATTTGTCAAAATTGGCTTTATTATCATCGGTATATTGGTGATAATAAGTATGATTTTCTTTACCGTAGCGCCTGGATTCAGTCACTTCTAAGTCACTATTTAATCATTTTCAAGAAAACGTCTTGAGGAATGTTTACTTTTCCTTGGGCTTTTAGTTTCTTTTTACCTTTCTTTTGCTTCTCCCACAATTTTCTCTTTCGAGTAATGTCACCCCCATAAAGATGACCTGTAACATCTTTTTTAAGTGCTGAAAGTGTTTTTGATGACAAGATACGCCCAAGTGCCTTTCCCTGGATTTTTGTTACGAACTGTTGACGCGGGAGTACATGATAAAGTTTTTCAACAAGTTTCTCTGCCTCCTCTTGAGCAAGCCGATGTGAGACAATTCGTGTAAAAGCTGCGACCGGTTCTTCTGCAACAAGAATCTCAAGTTTTGTAACATGAGCTTCTTTCATCTCTCCAATATCGTAAGAAAGTGATGCATAACCAGAGGTAATGCTTTTTACCTCATCAAAGAAATTGCGCATAAGCTCTCGAAGCGGCATTTCAAAATTAAGTGCTACCCTACCATCACTAAAATTCTCTGTATCTCTCATATTTGCTTCATGGTTGTATAAGAGCTGTGTAAGATCACCAACATAATCAGCTGGTGTAATAATCTTTACAAATACCCATGGTTCATATACTTCCAAGACATTTCCCTCATCTGGAAATAAGTGGGGTGAGTACACGATCTCTTCCTTTTTATTTTTTAGTACTACTTTGTATGTAATAGATGGTGCCGTAACAATAATCTCTAAGTCAAATTCCCGACGCAATCTTTCTGTAATAATTTCCATGTGGAGCATCCCGAGAAAACCACAACGGTACCCTCGCCCGATAACACCAGAGGCTTCTTCTTCAAAAGAAAGAGACGAGTCAGATAAACGGAGTCGCCCTAGAGCTTGTTTAAGTAACAAAAAATCATCCTGACTCTCCGGGTAAATTGACGCCCATACGACAGGTCGCGGCTCCCTATAGCCAGAAAGAGGTTTAATATTGCTGTTTTTAAGTAAAATAGTGTCACCAACAGCAACCAGACCTGGTTCTTTAATACCGGTCACAATATACCCAATCTCTCCTGCAGCAAGTGTGCCTACCGGTTTTTCCTCGGGAACAAATATACCAACCTCATTTGCATTAAAGTTTGTTTTTGATGCAGCAAACTCGAATGAAGAACTTTTTGCAACCTCACCGTCAAAAACACGTACATACACAATAACTCCTTTATGATTCGAATATGAAAAATCAAAAACAAGAGCTCTGGTTGAGTCTACCTCTGGT
>JAUIHD010000051.1 GCA_030432135.1 bacterium
TATTGACGTACACGCCTACGTCGACCACCACCTAAGCGCGTGCAGTGGCGAGGCCGAGCAGCGCAAGGTACAAGCCATGCTGACCCAGCTTGACCATGCCGCCACCAGCAAACACAACCAGCCGTTTGCGGCCCTCGCTGACGACGCTCAAATAGAGCTCACCAAAGCACTTGCAGACTTTATGTTTGATGATGAAAAAGCGCTCGTACGTGTCGATATGTCTGAACTGATGGAGAAACACGCAGTATCGAAACTCATTGGTGCACCTCCAGGGTATGTGGGGCATGACGAAGGAAGTTCATTCGCGGAGAAGATTCGTCACCGACCATACTCTGTCGTTCTCTTTGATGAGATTGAAAAAGCACACCCAGAGGTATTTAACGTACTTCTGCAGGTACTTGATGATGGGCGACTTACGGATGCAAAGGGGCGGGTAGTGAATTTCAAAAACACTATTATCATTATGACCTCAAACCTTGGTTCTCAATACATCGACAAAATGGAAAAGCTTGGTTTTCATGGAAGCGATGAGAAGGGAAAATATGATGATATGAAAGAAAAAGTGTTTGAAGCATTGAAAAATCATTTCCGACCAGAATTTCTCAACCGAGTTGATGAGACGATTGTCTTTGATGTACTTGCACCTGAAGTAATACGCAAGATTGTTGATATTCAGATAGCGACAGTGAAGAAGAGACTACTTGAAAAAGAGATTAAACTTACCTTGACTGACGAAGCACTAACAGAACTCGGTAAGCAGGGATATAATCCAGAATTTGGTGCGCGACCACTCAAGCGACTTATCCAAACAAAGATCTTGAACCACGCTGCATCCCTTATTGTTTCAAAAGGTATTCAAAAGGGATGAGTTTGTCTTCGATGTGAAGAAGGGACGAAAGGGAAGTATTTTGAAGAAAGCACTTGTAGAAACTGCGTAAAGAGAAATAAAAAGAAGGGCGCCCCAAGGTTCGTGAGAACCCCGGGGCGCTTTTCCTTAGGCGGCGCAGACTGTTTCGCCGGGCCTCGTTTTCTATGGTCTAGGGAGTCTGAAAACCCCCGTTTCTTTGACCTCGTAGCCCATATCCAGGTACAGACGATGAGCTGTCTCACGATGTGATCTGCTGGTGAGATTGATGTGGGTGCAATTGCGATCCCATCCAATCTCATGCGCTGCCTCCATGAGCTGGCGACCGAGTCTGTGTCCCCGATATATTGGATCAACCACAAGATCGTTGATTGTACCGTACGCGCCACGCAGACTGAGCGTGATATGGAACGTTACGATACCTGCGACTACTCCGTCGACCTTGGCGACGAAGACGTAAGTGTTGGGATCAGCGAGCGCGTTCTCGAGATGGTCTTGCCACCCCAAGATATCTCGTTTTGAGAGCATTTGGAGTAACTCTCCAATTCGCGAACTTACCTCAGGATCAAGTGTTTCCAAACAAACATTTTCAATCATGGCGTTCTGCCTCCAGGAGTGAAATTATCATATTTTTTGTGTTCTACAAATTTTTATATAAAAACTTGCCAGGACAGATGTCCTGGCAATTGCAGAGGTATGAACGGTATTACTCGACCGTCCAGTTGTGAACAATCGTGTTCAGGGTCCACATCACGTCCATCGCATCAGGTTTGCGCTCATGAAGTGCGAAGGGATTCAGAAAAAATTTCACAAAAGAATCTCGAAAGGCAACAAACGCCAACTGAGAGTCGGTGGCAGCCGTTCCCGTAGCTGTCGCAAGAACTTCTTGCTGCAACCTATCCGAAGTCTCCCAGAGGATTATTGCAATGAGAGCCAACAGTTCTTGTTGGAAATAGAATTCTGGGTGATCGCTGTTTCGATATACCCAGAGAATCGTCCGTTGTGCACTTAGGTTGGTGCAGATGACGAACCGCATTGGCCATTCATTCGTACTCCATCCGCGTTCTTTCTCAAACATTCGACAAGTGTTTTCGATTGCCGGAACATGGTCGAATGGAACGTCTGAGATTTGTACCTCTATAGAAGGTAGTAGTGATCTCCAATGAGGAAAGATGGAATCGTAGGTCCGCTGCGTTAGATCGGCCGTATAGGGGTCTTTCTCAAGTTGCTTGATAGTAAGTGTCGGCATGTGTTCTCCTTCCGAGGAACACCATACCACAAAATTTTGTCTCTCGAATCCCTCACGTGGTGACGCCAATAAATAAAAAATAACTGGCAAATGCCAGCATTTTTTATTTGGTGCGCCGGGAGGGATTCGAACCCCCGTAGTCCGAAGACGATGGATTTACAGTCCACTGCATTTGACCACTCTGCCACCGACGCGTATGGTCTCGAACGATTACAAAAGATACTAGAAATAAAGATTTATGGCAACCTTATTAGCTTTTGTATAAAACGCGGTTTTATTATTTTTTATACATGAACTACCTCTTACATAAATAGTTTATTGGTTTTTGTGTAGTCAAAATTACCTGACCAAGTCGAATAAAATTTTTACATACTATAGACATTGGAGGGCATAAGAGATGACCACAGAGAAAAAAACTGACCGTACTGTTTCGGTCAAGGCACTGAAAAATGAAGTGGAGCGAATCACGCGTACGACCGATAAGCTAATCGAATCGCGGAAGAGACTTTTAGAGAAGTGCACCGGTCTTCGAAAGCGTGTGGCTCTCTACAACGATGAGCGACGAAGGACAACAGTGCGCCTTATCCTAGTCCAGGGCTACGGCATTTGCACCTTTCACAAGACGTTTATGGGTGAGAACAAGAGTGAGTACCAGAAGGAACTGATTCCTGCTGAGAGTTCATGGGTACTACCGGTTGAGACTGTGAAAGTCTACAAGAGGTGGACAACACGTCACCGGTACTACGACAGTGACCCGTGGACAGAGGATCACTCTGCTGAGTGCATTCATACCGTGTGCGAGACATGTAAACGTGCCCTGAGAGGTGGCTTTAGTGATGCTAATCACAAGAGACACTCACTTGCACATGATAGTAGTGATGTGGTGGGTACACCTCTCGAAGAATACTATTTGTCGGAGGAATATAGGGAAATGATCGATGAGATCTCTGTGGCGCTCTTTGGTCTCGAACTGCTCGAGCACCACAAGGACTTGTGGATCTAGGTCTGTAGTGTCGCGAAGGCCGCGCGTGCTCGCGCGGCCTTTCCTATTTTACGCACTCCTTGTATCATTGATGCATGAATGAGTCATATTGTTTCCTGAATGGAAAAATTATACCTGAAAAAGAAGCTTCATTATCACTCTCAGATATTGGTATTTTGCGGGCATACGCAGTATACGATGGTATTACTGCATTCAATGGCAAACCATTTCTCTTTCAAAATCATTACGAGAGATTTGTTCGATCGGCAGAAGCACTCAATATAAAAATTTCTTATACGAAAGAAGATTTGTACAAGGCACTTTGTGAAATGCTTGAAAAATCAGGACTCACTGAGCGCGCTAATATTCGTGCGGTAGGGACTGGGGGAAAGACAATCGCAGGTATTGAGTTTGACCCGGAAAATAGCACCGTATTTTTTACTGCAGCAAAATTTTCTCCATTACCTGAAGAATATTTTACAAAGGGTGCGAAACTTATTACACATGAATATCAGAGAGAATTTCCAGAATATAAAACAGTGAACTATATCACTGGTGTTATGCTTCAAGAAAAAAGAAAAGCAGCGAGGGCAGTAGAAATATTATATGTTTCGGATAAAGTAGTGCGTGAATGCGCAACAAGTAACATCTTTATTGTAAAAGACGGTGTACTTGTGAGTCCTAAAGATAAAGTG
>JAUIHD010000052.1 GCA_030432135.1 bacterium
TTTTCTTTTCTGTCAATTAGTACCCGTACACCCGCGTCCAGTACAAGCTCGGTCTCCCCTCCTTTTTTGATTCTTATTTCAGTTATACCAAGGCCGTTATCGCGAAGCCCTGCAACAAACACAAGAATTTTTTCAAACTCTTCTTTTGGTACAACACGAGAGTCGATCAAATCTTCACTGGTAGTACTTGCCATATCTAGTCGAAATAATATATAAGGAGAATTTTCTAAGCGGAGACTTTTTGCAAAGATAAAGCCGGTATCATCAGCAAAATAACAAAGGTCCTTTTCTTCTAAACCGCACACGCTATACGCAGGCTCATATTCAGTAATAGATACTGCAAATCGAGAGACTCCTTCAACTCTTGCATCCACTTCTTTTATCCAATCAAAAGAATTCTTCAGTTGTGTCTCCACATCACTACGTGGCGCAAGAAGAACGTTATTTTTACTCCACAAGAATGCGCTCGCCTGCAAATTCTCCGAGACAATATTTTCCACTTCCCCCATTGGGGTTATATTAAGACCTGAAATATTTATATTTTTAATAACTAAAGGAGAGCTATTAGTGATCCATGTTGTTCCATAAACAAAAAATCCTAAAACTATTACCGCAAGGACAATGTAAACTTTCTTTTTAGTTTTATTGCGCCGTGCATATGCACGCGAATGTAATGAATCTCTCCCCATCATATTAGGAACGAGTTTCTATTTTTTCTTGTCCGTTCATGTATGGGCGCAGCGCTTCAGGAATAACAACTGATCCATCCTCTTGTTGGTTATTTTCAAGAAGTGGAATAAGGAATCGCGGCATCGCAAGCGCAGTATTATTGAGGGAGTGCACAAACCGCAAAGTGCCATCATTATCTTTATATTTTATATTGAGTCGTCGTGTCTGGAAGTCGTGGAAATAAGAAGATGAGTGTGTCTCACCATATTTCTGCATTGCTGGGCGCCACGCTTCGATATCGTATTTTTTTACTTGTCCTAGCCCAAGGTCTCCCCCACAATTCACCACCACTCTGTACGGGATATTCAGCGCCTGGAGCAGCTCCTCTGCGTTTAGGGTGAGTTCCTCATGATGTTTTACAGATTCTTCATGGTTCGCCTCACAGAGAACAATTTGCTCAAATTTGAAAAACTCATGCACACGGTAAAGCCCTTTTACGTCTTTACTATGACTTCCTGCCTCACGACGAAAACATGGAGAAAATGAAATGAATTTCAATGGCAATTTCTCTTTTGGTACGACTTCGTTCATGTAGTACCCCATCGTCGCCACTTCTCCCGTTCCTGCAAGATAATCCTCATCCTGTGTTTTATAGAGATCGTCCTCACCCTGCGGCAAATATCCACTCCCATAAAGCAAATCTTTTCGAACAAGCGATGGTACCATCATCGGTGTAAATCCTTTTTTTCTGAAGAAGTCAGTGATGAATTGAAAAAGTGCAAGCTCAAGAAGTGCTCCTTCGTTTTTTAAAATATATCCACGGAAGCCCGCGATTTTTGTACCTCGTTCAAAATCTGCTAAGTCGAGCGCGGTGCAAAGTTCAACATGGTCTTTTGGCTTAAAAGAAAATTCGGGCTTATATCCCCATGCGCGCACTTCTTTATTTTCCTCGTCTGTCTTACCTTCGGGTACAGACATGTCAGGAATGTTTGGCACTTGAAGCATTAAAGTCTGCCATTCTTTCATTATTTCTTTTAGTCGTGCTTCCCTTGTCTGTAACTCTTCTTTTACCTTTCGCATTTCTTCAATGACAAAAGGTCTTTCTTCTTGTGAGACGCCTTCGATACGCTTTGAGACCGCGTTTTGTTTTGAACGAAGATCTTCAACAACAGCCAAAACCTCTCTTCGTTCTTCGTCAATTTTTAAAAGCCTATCGACATCAAATGAGACATGTTTCTTTCGTGCCGCCTCTTTAACAATATCCTTATTTTCTCTGATGAATTTGATATCAAGCATATTCTTGTCTTTTGTCCGTTTAATATACTATACAATGAATATATGGACTATAGCATAGATAAAATACCTCAATCAGACTGGCCAAAACTTCTTCACGAGATACCAGATGCACCAAAAGAAATGTTTGGAGTAGGAAATCTGCCGACGCCGGATAACAAAATCTTAAGTATTGTTGGTTCACGAAAATACAGCCCATATGGAAAACAAGTTTGTGAGTACCTTATACAAGGACTTCGTGGATATCCAATAACAATAGTCTCTGGACTTGCACTCGGCATCGATTCAATTGCTCATCGTGCTGCACTCAAAGCTGGGCTGCAGACAATCGCCGTTCCCGGTTCAGGGCTTTCCCCAAAATCGTTATACCCAAAATCTCATTTTGGATTGGCGAGAGAGATTATAGAAAATGGCGGCGGACTTCTTTCAGAATTTGAACCGGGCTTCGAAGCGACCAAGTGGTCATTCCCGCAAAGAAACAGGATTATGGCCGGCATGAGTCATGCAGTACTCGTGATCGAAGCCGCGGAAAAATCAGGAACACTCATCACTTCGCGTCTCGCAACAGAATATAATCGCGACGTACTTACTGTGCCTGGTTCTATTTTTGAAGAACAAAGTGCAGGACCGCACATACTTATCAAGCTCGGCGCGATTCCTGTAACAAAACCGGAAGATATTTTAGAGGCGCTTGGCTTAGAAATTTCTGAACCGGCAAAGAAAGAGATAAATTTTGAGAAATTATCCGAAGATGAACAAGCCATAGTTCACATATTACAAAGTGGTGTTAGAGATAAGGAAAATATTATTAAAAAATCTAACTTTGATGTTTCCCAAGCACAAATAATTTTAATGAGTTTAGAAATGAAAGGTTTTATAAAAGATGAATCAGGGATTATATACATAATTTGACATAATTAAATTTAATAGTATTATTTTTTACGAGGAGGACCACCATGGAAGGTTGGACGGACATCCCCTTCTACACGTGGCTCTTTACCCGTTACAGTGCGCCACTAGTGGCATTCGCCGCGCTCATTGCCGGCTTTGTTTCTGGTTGGAAGCTCTGGCGAGGTAAAGAGGACTTCGAGAGGAAGATCGGTGTCGGGCTTATGGTTCTATGCTCCATACTCTTCATCCTTTTCCTCGTTTACTGCTACATAACGTGGGGACGCTGACTGCTCCCCCGCGCCGGCTGCACACACAGTCGGCGCTCTTTTTATTTGTTAATAATTGCATTTAAAAAATATTTGTAGTACTAATGGAGTCCAATGGCTTCAAAACAAACAGCTGTAGGGAAAAAACTTTTAATAGTAGAGTCACCTGCAAAAGCAAAAACAATAGGAAAATATTTGGGAGATGATTTTATTGTGACCGCATCTGTCGGACACATTCGAGATCTACCTAAAAGTAATAAAAAAGCCCTCGATATTGAAAAGGGTTTTCTTCCTCATTACGAAATTTCCAAAGGAAAAGAAAAAGTTGTTTCCGAAATAAAATCTCTTGCAAAAAATGCAGATGAGATATACCTCGCAACCGACCCCGACCGAGAAGGAGAAGCTATCGCATGGCATATTGCCGAGGCGACAAAACTAAGTCACCCAAAGCGTGTAGTCTTCAATGAAATTACAAAAGACGCAGTACAAGAAGCGATCAAACATCCCCGTGATATCGATGAAAATCTTCGCAAAGCACAGGAAGCACGCCGAGTGCTCGACAGACTTGTTGGGTACGACCTTTCAGGTCTTATTTGGAAAAAAGTTCGCTACGGTCTTTCAGCAGGACGCGTACAGTCTCC
>JAUIHD010000053.1 GCA_030432135.1 bacterium
GCTATGTACAAGATGTGCGACCGCTTGCTGGACTCATGGTGTGGTGCGGGATAGCCTATATCCCCACGATTCTCTTTGGGCTAGGCTTGCGCGTACTCCCCGAAGTCCTACTACTCGCGGGCCTGTACTTGCTCATGCGGTTCACGGCTGGGCGAAGGGGACACATTGCCGTGTTTTGGCTGTCGACGGTCGTGTCGTCTCTCGCCCTTTGGAGCACGGCCTACATGATGAAGCAGCTGGGTCACGGTTATCTGGCGTTCTTCATGGGTCTGCTGCTCTTGTTGCCGCTTGTGATTGTGCTCTACAATCGAACAGGGCGACGGCAGGAGATCAAGGTCGAGCGGTACAGGACCTGATCAAACAGATGAGTTCTTTGGGCTTCAGCCCGCGGCGTGTGCACACGCCGCGGGCTTTTCCTTTATATTTTTTGTTACAATTACATTAGTTTATGACTCGTATCACCCGTAAAACTATTTTGCAGATAGTTGTACTTATCCTTGTATTTTCTTTTGCGTTGTATGTTGCATATCTTGCACAAGGAAATGATGCTGTTAAAAATGCGGTACTACAGTATGGATATGTGGGTATTTTCATTCTTGCGTTTGTTACAGGATTTAACCTAGTCGTACCCGTTCCCGCTATCGCATTTATGCCACTTTTTTTGGAGGCAGGACTTGATTTCTGGATAACTATCGCAATTATAACTGTCGGGATTACGCTTGCGGACTCCATTGCATATCTTATCGGAGGTGTAGGACACGATGTGTTGACACACAGTGAAAAATATAAAAAGAAAGGGTCAATGTTTCAAAGACTTTTGAAACTAAAAAAGAAGCACCCATATGCACCTCTCGTATTTTTATCCGTATATTCTGTAATCGCACCGCTACCAAATGAACTCATGGTCATTCCGCTTGCACTCCTTGGGTACCGATATCTCCACATTTTTCCAATTGTTTTTGTAGGTAATTTTATCTTCAATATTATTTATGCGAGTGGTGTGGAGAGTCTTTTTCAGTTGATTTTCTAAAAATCAGAATTTCATTTCTATGCTTATTAACAAGACAATCATCCATAATAAGATAATATTATTAGCATGAAATCAAAACGAGCAGTAACTATTGCTTTAATTATATATATCATCGTGTTTATTATCGGGATGTTTGTTGCACGATTGTTCAATATAGATGATCTCTCTTCGGCAGAAAACATCTCATATGCTTTCTGGGCTGTAGGAGCACTCGCTACCCTCATATTTACCTGGATTGGGTCTGAGTGGTATTTCCATTCACCTCTTATAAAGAAGAAAAATATCTTTCATGGATTACGACTCGGTGTGATATTTGTCTGCACATGGATTATCTTTGATTTTATTACGGTATTTCTCACAGTCGGTAGCTGGAGATTTGCCTTGGAAATATTAGGCACATACTATAAACAAATAGTATACTGGATCACAAACATACTTGTGATTACTCAGAGTAAGAGATCATTACATAAATAAGTTTTTTATGAATATAAAAATAAGAGGAAAGAAATTAAAACGTTCACAAAGTGATAAAGTTATTGCCGGGGTTATTGGTGGCTTTGCAGAAGCCATTGGAGCAAATTCGTTTGTGCTTCGAGCAATTTATATATTATTTACAATAATTACTCATTTCTGGATCGGAGTGGGTATCTATGTGTTAGCTGTGTTATTTATCCCATTGTCAAACCAGAAAAAAATTTCCAGCTAAACAAAAAGTCTCATGTAATGATGGGACTTTTTGTTTTGGTTATATCGTTCGCTTATTTTGTTGTCGTGAGTTAAGCACTTCCTCTTCAGCGTCGTTTATTTTTGCCGCCATAATAAAATCATTCTCGGTTAAACCGCTAACCGCGTGAGTGGTAAGTGTAACATCAACTCGGTTCCAGTCATGTAGAGAGAAGTCAGGATGGTGCCCTTCTTTGTCTGCAACATCAGCCATAATTTCTATGAAATCCATTGCTTCTTCAAAGTTTTTAAATATAAAATATTTGTGAAGACGCTTATTCTCGTCTAAATCCCAACCACTAATATCATCCATGTACTTATCACATGCTTCTTTTTCAAGTGGTGTACCACCTTCTTCGCAAGGTTTGCAATGTTTTGTATCGAGAGAGGTTTTGTGCCGATGTCTGTTATAGCGCACACTATTTCGTGGTTTGGAGTTTACGATGGTTTTTATTACTTCGTCTTCATCATCGGTAACGATAAACAAGTCCATATCTTCCGGGGAGATGGTGCTATAAGGACCGATAAGTGTGTTCTTGAAATAATCGACAAGTGGGGTCCAAAAATCTACACCAACAAGTACAATAGGAATATTTTCAGCTTTTTTCGTCTGCACCAGAGTGAGAATTTCAAAAAATTCATCAAGTGTTCCAAAACCACCTGGGAAATAAACATATCCTTCGGCTGCGAAAGACAACATTACTTTTCGGCTGAAAAAATAATGAAAGGCTAATTCATCTGTAACAAATTTATTAGTGACTTGTTCGTGGGGGAGGGAAATTGTAAGCCCGACTGCATGACCTCCACCTTCATTTGCCCCTTTGTTTCCAGCTTCCATTATTCCACCACCACCGCCGGTTACGACTGCATATCCATGTTCTTCTGCAAATCGCTTACTAAGACGTACTGCTTTTTCATAATACTTATCTCCCGGTTTTGTCCGGGCAGATCCAAAAAAAGTAACCGACTTTTCATACTTTGTAAGAAATTCAAATCCTTGTCTGAATTCGCGCATAATAAGTGAAAGTCTTCGGTTTGACATATCTCTTACTTCGGCGAGTGTTAGAGGTTCAGATGAGACGTTAGGATTGTGAGTTTTTTCTTTTTCCATAGACACAATTGTATCGGTAATGGATAGACCTGGAAAGTGTATTACTCCGTTTATTTTGTGATATCATACTCTCATATGAGAAAATTACGTTCACACGAAGCAGTTGGACTCGTGGTCGCGCTCATCGTTGTAGGTTTTTTGGTCATGGAGGGAGTGTTTGGGAATCTCTTTGACCCACAAACTGATGAGATAATTTCTTTACAAGATAATAATGTAGAAGTGATGGAACAAAATAATGAAGGGCTTAGAATCGAGACATTAGCAGAGGGTACAGGTGCTGAAGTGCAATCTGGAAATAGAGTAACCGTGCATTATGTCGGGACTCTTCGAGACGGTTCTCAGTTTGATAGTTCTGTCGACAGAGGAGTGCCGTTTACGTTTGTTATTGGACAAGGGAGTGTTATCGAAGGATGGGAAAAAGGAATTCTTGGTATGAAAGTGGGAGAAAAACGAAAACTTACGATCGCACCAGAGATGGCATACGGTCAGGCAGTTGGTCACCGACTTCAAAACGAAACCCTTATATTTGAAGTTGAACTACTTGGTATAGAATAGTTTCTCTGATAATCTACTGCGTACATGAAGCCCATTTCATTCACGCAGGAAAAAGAAATACCCGGCGCGTTAGGGCGTGCGGGTATTTTGCATACACCACATGGCGATATCGAAACGCCGGCGTTTGTAGCAGTGGGTACCAAAGCGACAGTAAAAGCCCTTACTCCTGAGCAAGTAAAAAAATTGGGGGCACAGGTAGTGCTTGCAAATACCTATCACTTATATCTTGAACCGGGGGACGAGGTTGTTAAAAAGGCTGGTGGGCTGCACCACTTTATG
>JAUIHD010000054.1 GCA_030432135.1 bacterium
CCGCTGGAGAGACAGGTTCAGGAGATGGTGAAGACCGACTCACTACACACCTGAAGTCAGAAGACTTCTTTGATGTTGAAAATCATCCTGAATCTACGTTTGTTATCACCGCGGTTGAAGAGCGAGGTGATCTTGCAGCAGAAAATAGTACGCATTTGGTGACAGGAAATCTTACTATCAAAGGAATTACTAATGTGATTTCATTCCCAGCTAATGTTACTTCAGTAGATGGAAAATGGTTGATGAATGCTCGTATGGATGTTGATCGAACACTTTGGGATGTAAGATTTGGGTCTGGATCATTCTTTGAAAACCTTGGGGATAATGTGATAGATGATATGATTACGCTTGACGTACGCCTTGTTTCTGTGGTCGAGGGTACTAATTAATCACCATTATAATTATCACGTATGGAACTTATACGAATAACATTTCTTCTCCTACTACAACTTAACTATGTTGCTGTTGTAGTGGCTGCCATTGCAGCGTTTGTACTTGGATTCCTTTGGTACGGACCGATATTTGGCAAAAAATGGATGAAATATTCTGGTATAAGTGCAGAGTCAATGAAGAAAGTTTCTCATAAGGACATGATCGGTCCGTATGCAGTTACCTTTCTAACTGCGTTTATTGAGGCAACATTTCTTCTATTCTTTGCACTTATTCTACAAACACAATTGTGGCATGCCGCAGTACTTATCTGGTTCGGGTTCATTCTCTTCAGCAGCATGGGAATTGTGTTCTGGGATAATAAACCATGGGGACTCTACTTTATAAATGTAGGGTACCGCTTGGTAAACCTACTTGTTATGGGTTTTGTGCTTTCTTTCTTCTATTAAGTAAGAAAATGTGCAAAAACAAAAGCACGCTGTTGCAGAAACAGCGTGCTTTTGTTTAGATGGAAGAGCATGAATACTGTTGCAGAAATAATAAAGAAGGGGGGAATCGGAGTATATCCTACAGATACTATATACGGCCTTATAGGTAGCGCTTTGAGCGAATCTGTTGTTGAACGACTTTACAATATAAAAGGCCGTGATGAAGATAAACCTTTTATTATTTTGATCAGTGATATTAAAGAGTTAGGACAGTTCTCCGCAGTATTAAGTCCTGAATTAGAAAGAATTATGAAAACATATTGGCCAGGACCTTTGACTATTATTTTAAAAACAAATGGAGATACATATACGTATCTCCATCGTGGTAAGGGACCGCTTGCGTTTCGATTACCAGAGAAAAAAGAACTTCGCGAGCTTATTAAAGAGGTTGGACCACTTGTCGCACCGTCTGCTAACACACAAGGTGATGAACCTGCCCGCAACATAGAAGAAGCGAGATCTTACTTTGGTGGTAGTGTCGACTTTTATGTTGACGGGGGAGAGATACAGGGACACTCGTCGACGATAGTCGACGCCACGAGCGAACCTTATAAAATAATCCGTGAAGGGAGTGTAAAATTAGACCTATGATTATTCTTGATGGAAAAAAAGTAAAAGACCAAAAAGAAAAGATATTGAAAGATTATCTTGTAAGTGTTGCTTCGTCTAAAAAACTGGTCATCATAGATATTGGTGGGGAAGCAGCTACACAGACCTATATAAAACAAAAGAAAAATTTTGGAGAAGCTATTGGTGTGGCAGTTGTAAGTAAAACTTTTATGGATGAACCTGAAGAAGAAATTATTTCATACATAGAGGAGCTTAACGGAGACTCGAGTGTTAACGGTATTATAGTCCAGCTACCTATAAAAGACGGATACAGTGAGCACGATATTGTGAATACAATTGTTCCAGAAAAAGATGTGGACGGCCTCACCGATATAAATAAAGAAGCGTTGTATGCGGGCGGGAAACCCCTTTTTGTGCCGGCGACAGCACAGGGTGTTGTAGAGCTATTGGAGGCATATAATTTTTCTTTCAAAGGTACTGTACTTATTATCGGAGAATCAGAACTTACCGGAAAGCCAATCGGTGAACTTTTAAAAAGACGAGGAATGGAGGTTAGTTTTGCAAATGAGTTCACAGAGAACACCTCCGAAAAAGCGAGGACGGCAGATCTACTTGTCTCTGCTACGGGTGTGCCAGGACTTGTTACCAAAGAATATGTTCATGAAAAGCAGTGGGTTGTGGATGTGGGATTTTCGATGATCGAGAAAAACGGTGAGAAAAAAATAATGGGCGACGTGCAATATGATGAAGTAAAGGATTTGGTAGCAGCTATTACCCCTGTTCCGGGGGGAGTTGGTCCTATGACTGTAGCTGTTCTCTTTAGCCATCTTGTACAGAACCCACTCCCGTAGTAGGAACGCAGGACTGGTGCTATGATGGAGCTATTATTAAAAGGTTAGAACAATATATATGGAAAAATTTGGAACAGAAATTCAGAAATTGCTTAAGGCGGGGTTTGCACTTGTCGTTTTAACTGCAATTTTCTTTGTATTTCAAATTCTTACTGATATCAAAGAATATCGATATGTAGGACGTGATGTATATCCATCACAGACAATTAGTGTAAATGGTATCGGGGAAGTGTACGCTATTCCGGATATCGGACAATTTACATTTACTGTGCGAGAACGCGCAGACACAATTGATGAGGCGCAAGCAAATGCTACTCGTAAAAGTAACGCGGTGATTGAGGCACTTGAATCTCGTGGTGTTGAGGAAAAAGATATTAAGACACAGGATTATTATGTAGGTCCTCGATATGAATATATACAAGTGCAGTGTATTACATTCCCGTGTCCAGGCGAAGAAAGACTTGTTGGATATGAGGTGAGTCAAACAATGGCGGTTAAGGTTCGTGACCTTGAAACTTCCGGGGATCTTATCACTGCAGTGACTGAGGCGGGAGCAACAGGGGTAAGCAATCTTTCATTTACTATTGATGATATGGAGGCGATCCGAGCAGATGCACGAAAGGAAGCTATCGTAGATGCGCGAGAAAAGGCAGAACGACTCGCCGATGATCTTGGTGTTCGTTTGGTAAGAATCGCCGGATTCTATGAGGATGGTGGTTATGGATTTTATGAGGAGCGAGCAATGGGGTACGGAGGAGATATGGCTGTGATGCAAAGTGCGGTAGCACCACAACTCCCAGCTGGTGAAAATAAAATCACTTCTAGTGTTTCTATTACCTACGAAATTAAGTAAACATTCTCTCAATTTACTCACAAAAAGCGCTCTACTGAGCGCTTTTTGTGTATTGACGGATTAGTATTTGTGTAATAGTATATCTGTACGCCTCCGGGCGTTTTTTAATTGAAACAAAATACGTATTTCTGCGTATAATATATAAGACTATGTCATTTACTGATTACATAAAAGAAACTCAGGCAGAAGCTAAAAAAGTAAGCTGGCCTACAACAAAGCAAACAACATGGCTGAGTGCCGTGGTGATTGTTGTCTCTGTGTTGATTGCGGCATATCTTGGACTATTCGATTTCATCTTTACTCGAATATTGTCTTTGTTTACTCTTTAATCAATAGAATATAAATCATGGCTAAACAAAAAATTGCTGAACGCAACTGGTATGCAATTCACACATACTCAGGATATGAAAACGCAGTGATGCGAAACCTTCGACAGCGTGTCGAGTCTTTGGGTATGGAAGACAAAATTTTCAATGTCATTGTGCCAACAGAAACAAAGA
>JAUIHD010000055.1 GCA_030432135.1 bacterium
ATTTTAGAAATAATCTGTTTCGATTTTTCCAAACGGTTGGGAGCGATGTCTTCAGCTAACATACTTTTTGAAACGTCTAGAGCAAATACTACATCAACACCTTCTCTTTTTACAGTTTTTAGTTGGGTTCCCATTTTCGGATTTACCAATCCAAGTATTAAAAATCCAAAGCCTAGGCACACAAACACAAGCTTGAGCACCGATTTAAATGTAGACGAATTTGGGGCTAGCTTTTTTAATACTACCAACTCAGCAAATTGTTTTTGCTTTCTTTTTTTCCACCAAAAATCTGAAAGTCATGGTGCTTCATGTCATGTGGGTCAGCGTATCCTTTGTCTTTCCACCATTGTGTCACGTAAGAGCTTTCTCCTACATACTCTGGTGAGAACGCAATATTCTTGCCCGTTTTTTCTACGAGGTTTTTTACAGTTCCTGGCGGCACTGTACTTTTTATTAAAATAAGAGGAGTACTAAGCCAATTAATTGTTTCTTCAATAAGAGAAAGGTCAACAGAAGCGTCGTCTGCCATTGGAGTTGGAACAGACACAACTGCAAGGTCGACCTTATTTATCTCCTCTTTATCTTTTGTAAGGGAGACGTTTGGATGAGTATTCTGTTCAGGAATAGCTTCTAGATATGGGTCGTAGACAAGAACTGTAAAATGATCTCGGAAAAAGTTTGCAAGCACCTTACCAACATATCCAAAGCCAATTATTGCTACAGTCTTTTTCACATTACTATTTGTCTTTTTTATCCACTTTTATTCCTAGTTCCGAGAGTTGCTTATTAGTGAGTTCTTTTGGTGCTTTCATTACAGCTGTTTGTCCTCCACGGGTCATTGGAAATGCTTGGACCTCTCGAAGATATGATTCGCCGGTGAGATTCATAAGATTCCGCTCAACACCGAGTGCAATACCGCCATGAGGTGGCGTACCGTATTTAAAGGCTTCTATCATATGTCCTACACTATCTGTCATTTCTTCTTTCGAATACCCCATTATCTTGTATGTGGCTTCAAGGATCTCTGGACGATGTGCACGAATAGAACCGCCTCCTGATTCAAAGCCATTACACACAAGGTCGTATTGTGTAGTCAAAATATTTTCTACATCTTCTCCTTTTAGGAGTTTGTCGAGGTGCTCTGGAAGCGGCATTGAAAATGGGTTGTGACTAAATGTCCACTTACCGTCATCTGTTTTTTCAAAGAAAGGAAAATCAATTACCCATGCATACGCAAGTATTCCCTTTTCTTTCTCTTCGTCTGTACGAAGATCAAATTTATCAGCTCCGTATTTCTCCATTGCATCTTTGTATGTGATACGTGGGAATGGCTTTTCTTTTATAGTAAATCCTAGAGATTCTACTGTCTCAGTAATCATTTGTTCAACAAGATTGAGTACGTCATCACGATTCACAAAAGAAGTTTCAATATCAATCTGTGTGTGTTCAAATCCGCGGTCTGCTCGAAGGTCTTCATCCCTAACCGCTCGTGCAACTTGAAAATACTTTTCAAAGCCAGCTGTCATGAGGAGTTGTTTGTATTGTTGAGGAGATTGAGGGAGTGCGTAAAACTTTCCTGGATGGAGTCGTGAAGGTACCACAAAATCCCTTGATCCTTCTGGAGTTGATTCAGTGAGAAGCGGTGTCTCTATTTCAGTAAATTTTTCTTTGAAAAGAAACTCCCGACATTTTTGAATGAACTGGCTACGAAGACGAAGATTTTTCTGCATTCGTTCACTACGAAGGTCGAGGTGTCGATATTTGAGTCGAATTTCTTCATCTATTGTGCGTGTGTCTCCATCGATTGGAAACGGAAGCACTTCTGATTCATTAAGTACGTTTATGTCGAGCACTTCAAGCTCTATATCTCCATTTTGCACACCTTCTTTCACCATCTTCTCCGGACGCTTGTTTACTTTTCCTTTTACCTCTACCACCCACTCTGGTCGCGTTGTTTGAGCTTTTTCTGTAAGTTCAGAGTTTCCTGGAAGAACAATCCCTTGAACTTTTCCAGACATATCACGGAAATCAAAGAAGACCATTTTCCCTTGGTCACGCACAACATCAATCCATCCTGAGATAAGGACCTCTTGATCTATATGGTCTTGTAAATCGCCCATGTATACACGTTTCATAGGGGCTATGATACCAGAAAATGCAATTTCCTGCCTTTAAAAGGCTATTTATTTACGAATCTTATATTTTATTGTAGAATATCCCCCTATGCCTATCTCTACTATAAAAAAGCTTTACAACCTTTATAAACCATTTAAATGGAAGATAACTATTCTTTCTGTAATTTTGTTAATGGTCAGCACTGTTAGTTTGGCGGTGCCTTATTTCTTTGGACAGATTGTTCTTTCGATAACACAAAACGGAGTTACAAATGAAGTGTGGCGCCCAGTTATACTTGCAGCTCTTGCCAGTCTCATTGCTTTAGCTATTCGCTATGCTCAAATTCTTTATGAAGAATTAAATATTGATCATGATATTCCGGAATACCTTCGTCATGTGACAGTTAAAAAAGCGGACGAGCTGTCAGTAAGTCAGCACATGAATGAAAATAGTGGCCGTCTTCAGAGTGTTGTTATGACTGGTGAGTCAGCAGTTCTTAACCTTGTTATGAATGTCTTTGTGTATTCTGTAATGCCAATTGCTACTCAACTCTTGGTTACAATCGGTCTGATCTTTTTTATTGACTGGAGAATCGCGATTTGGCTCTCACTCGGTATTGTTGGTGTCATTTACATGACGACATATTACCGAAAAAAGTTTGGGCCTGGATTGAAAAAACTAGAGGATGAGCGTCACGATCGCAACACGTTCTTGTCTGAAATGTTCAGAAATTTTGTCGTGATCAAGTTGTTTGGATCAAGTACTAAGATGGTTAACCGCTTTATCGGCATAAGCAACACATATCTCGGTCATACAAAAGATTTATTTAGTAAACTCGTCTCAAATCACACAATCCGCGGACTTATCTTTGAAGTTATTGCGTTTGGTGCAATTGTGATTTCAATCTTTGGGATTATGCAGGGACGATATGATATTGCTATTTTTGTTGCTTTGTTTGGTTGGGTGCAAAACGCAACTGGGAGCATGAGAAATATATACTGGGTTATTCGTCGCATTACAGAGGATTACCCACGCGCTGAAAAATATCTAGAATTCCTAGATACAAAAACAGATGTATCTTTTGGAAAAAATAAAATAGAAGATATTAAAGGGGTCATTGAATTCAAAGGTGTGTATTACACATACAGAAATAAAAGCTATCTTACTAAAGATAAAAATAATGATGTAAAAGAAGAGCCGACAAAAG
The DNA here is from genome assembly GCA_030432135.1 of bacterium. GTDB lineage: Bacteria > Patescibacteriota > Minisyncoccia > Phycocordibacterales > 1-14-0-10-42-12 > 1-14-0-10-42-12. The sequence goes on from JAUIHD010000055.1 coordinate 3,323, forward strand.
CTCTGGACCAGACTTCTTTCAAAATCGAGCAGGGTCAGACAGTGGCACTCGTAGGACCTTCTGGTGCTGGAAAGTCTACTATTGTACAGATGATCCTCGGCGCATATTTACCAGAAAAAGGTGAAGTGCTTGTAGATGGGGTATCTATTGCTGATTACAACATAGACAATCTGCGCCAATTTATCGGCTATGTTCCTCAGCAAATCGATCCTTTTGACGATACGATTCGTGCCAATATCGAACTTGG
>JAUIHD010000056.1 GCA_030432135.1 bacterium
TGGAACGCGAGCGCGAAATACGAGCTTTCAAACCAGAAACTTTTTATGTCATAGAGGGTCTTTTCAAGACAGCACAAAATGTGGAAATAAAACTCACGTGCAATGAAGAACCTAAAACTCAGAAAGAGGCAGAGGAAATTTTATCTAAGGGAAAAGCAGGCACTTGGTCTGTTACTAATATAAAAGAAACCGAAGCGAAGCGAAGTCCTCGTCCCCCATTCACCACATCCACTCTTCAACAAGCTGCAAGCTCACGACTTGGTTTCTCTCCATCTCGTACAATGGGTATTGCTCAAAAACTCTACGAAGCTGGACACATCACCTACATGCGAACCGACAGCACGACTATTTCAAAAGTTGCGTACGGACAAATCAGTAAATACATAGAAGACAATCACGGAAAAGAACTCCATCAGAGTCGCGCATACAAAACAAAAAGCAAAAACGCACAGGAAGCTCACGAAGCAGTGCGACCCACAAACTGTCTCAAAGAATCAGCCGGAAACACTGATGAACAGAAACGACTTTATCGGCTCATCTGGCAACGAACAGTTTCTTCCCAAATGACTGACGCAAAAATTATGCGAACTCGTCTCGAGGCAAATATAGAGAAGGAAGAACTTCCTGTATTTTCTGTTACTGGTTCACGCGTCGTATCACCTGGATGGCTTCTTGTAGACAAAGAAGCGCGCGGTGAGGATGTAGAACTTCCAAAAGTTGCAGTCGGTGAAAAACTCAATCTTATTTCTCTCGATGCAGAAGAAAAACAAACACAACCACCATCACGATACACTGAAGCTGGTCTCGTTAAAGAACTCGAGAAACGAGATATCGGTCGCCCTTCAACATATGCGTCTATCATCAAGACTATTGTTGATCGTGGGTATGTCGAGAAAAACGGACGAACACTTATACCGACAGACACCGGGGATGTTGTCTCAACATTTCTTGAGAACAATTTTATGAAATATATCAGTGACTCATTCACTGCCGAAATGGAAAACGAACTTGACGAAATCGCTGAAGGAAAACGAGATTATACAAAGACACTTTCTGACTTCTATAAACCATTTACCGAAGACGTCAAAATAAAAGAAGATAGTCCGAAGATCACTGATCTTGGGCAAGCAAATGCAAAATGGAAATGTCCACTCTGTGGCCAGGGTATGATTATCAAACTCGGACGTGGTGGTAAATTCATGAGCTGTGAGACATTCCCAGAGTGCCATGGCATGAGAACTATTGCTGGTGAAGAAATAAAAGAAGCAGAACCAATTGGAACGGATCCGGAGAGTGGTCTCCCGGTCTTTGTCCTCGATGGGCGTTTTGGACCTTACGTACAACTTGGCGAATTAGAAAAAGGAAAGAAAACAAAACCAAAGCGCGCAAGTCTTCCAAAAGATAAAAATATGGATGAAGTCACTCTTGAAGACGCGCTCACCTATCTATCCCTTCCTCGAACCCTTGGAACTCATCCAGAGAGCGGAAAAGAAATCCAAGCGAATAATGGACGCTTCGGACCATATATCGTTCACGACGGAGATTTCAGATCACTCAAAGAAGACAATGTCTACACAATAGAGCTCCCTCGAGCACTTGAAATCCTCGCTGAAGAAAAGAAAACGAGACGCGGACGAAAGAAAACAAAGTAATTAAAAGCCGGCCCGTAATCGGGCCGGCTTTTGTCAAACGTATATAAACGAGTACAATAATCTTATGTCACCAAAAGACCTCATTGATAAACTAGCTAATGCAACAACGGAAGATAAAGTGCTTGTAGAAAAAGCCTACGCCTTCGCATTCGAAGCCCATAAAGACCATAAGAGAAATTCGGGTGAACCTTATTTTGTGCACCTCTTTGAGACTGCTAAAACACTTGCTGAGCTTGGTATGAGTGCTACTACCGTTTCAGCCGGCCTCCTGCATGACTCAATCGAAGATGTAAACGTTACTCCAGAAACTATCGAAAAAGAATTCGGAAAAGAAATTCTTTTTATTGTCGACGGTGTAACAAAGCTTGGACACGTTCGATACCGTGGCGCCGACAGACACAATGAAAGTCTACGGAAACTTTTTGTCGCTATGTCTAAAGATATTCGAGTACTCATTGTGAAGCTTGCCGACAGACTCCATAACATGCGCACTCTCTCACATGTCCCAAAAGAAAAACAGGAGCGCATCGCCCGCGAAACCATGGAAATATATGCGCCTATTGCATATAGACTTGGTATCCGAAAGTTACATAGAGAGCTTGAGGATCTTGCTTTTCCATATGTGTACCCTGACGCATATCAAGAAACGGAAGCTATGCTCAAACGAAAGCGGAAGGAATTAGAAGAAAGTCTTGAGAAGTTCTTAAAAGCACTTAAACGCGTACTCGGAACGGCGGGTGTCACAAAATTAAAAACAGATTATCGAGTGAAAGGATTATATTCTTTATACAAGAAAATTACTCGTAAAAAAGAAATAGAAAACATATACGACATCATGGCGCTTCGTGTCATAGTACCCACTATCAACGACTGTTATCGGGCACTTGGGATCATTCATTCCACATGGAGACCACTTCCAGGAAGAATCAAGGACTTTATCGCCTTTCCAAAACCAAATGGATACCGCTCACTCCATACAACAGTATTTACCGGAGATGGTAATATCGTAGAAATTCAAATAAAGACTGAAGAAATGCAAAAGGAGGCTGAATACGGTATTGCGTCTCACTTGCAATATAAATCAAAGACGACTGGTCGTAGTGGATTCCTTCCTGGACTAGATTGGGTACGCCGACTTATTTATTCAAACCAATCAAAAACAATAGACGATTTAGAAGAGTCTATAAAAGATGTACCTAACTGGATCAGAGATTTAGTCGAATATCAGAAAAACGAAAAGGTTGCTGACGACGAAGAGTGGGGGGATCAAATTAAATCAGACTTTTTCAGTCATCGCATTTTCGTCTTTACTCCTGAAGGCGATGTTATTGACCTTCCCATTGACTCGACACCTATAGACTTTGCATACGCAATCCACTCAGAGATTGGAGGACATATTGCAGGAGCTCGCATAAACGGAAATATGAAGTCTCTCGATACCGCACTTCATAATGGAGATATAGTTGAGATTGTCACAAAGAAAAGCGCAAAACCTTCCACAAAATGGCTTGAGTACGCAAAAACAACAAGTGCAAAAAGGAAAATACGAAGTGCACTCCAACAAGGAGAGAACAAATAAAAAAACTACGGACTTAGAAACTCGTTACCTAAGAAAAGTGCTAGACAGAAAAATTACTCACTGAGTACATATCATCGCTATCAAGATCCTGCTCCTTTGCTGGCTCTGGTTCAAATGTGTTATGCCGTGGATGTACTCGATCTTCGTTAGATTCATTCACTAACCCATTTTT
>JAUIHD010000057.1 GCA_030432135.1 bacterium
CAGTGGCATTTTTATGAGTACCGTCGACATCGCCAAAGAGGTACTCAAGGCAGTCGGTGCAACCTGCCCGTCGCCAAGCAGTTTCGCGGACAAAGACAAGCCCTAGCCACCAAGCGAATCAACGAAGAAGCCCGCCGAGACCTTGCAAGGTCTCGGCGGGCATTTCCTTTTTTACATTATTCCCATTCTTTTATTTTCATTGCTTCTCGTGCCGCAACCTGCTCAGCGTCTTGCTTCGACTTACCTTTTCCTTCAGCAATTTTTTCCTTACCGAGGAATACGCCAATAGTAAATTGCTTATCGTGGTCAGGCCCTTCCTCGAGCACTGTCTTGTACGACGGCGTGATACTGACCACTTCTTGAGCCTTCTCTTGAAAACGACTCTTCGCGTCAATCCATGTTCCTTCAGCGAGAATATCGTCGATAAGCGGCGTGATGTTTCTATAGATAAATTCTTTAGCCGCATCATATTTCTGGTCGAGATAAATCGCACCAACAACTGCTTCAAATGTATTTGCCAGAATATACTGTCGTGCACGCCCCGTGTCTTTTGACTCACCTCTTGAAAGAAGAAGAAAATCATTGAACCCAAGACTTTCAGAAACAGAAGAAAGTGTCTCTGTTTTTACAAGTGCGCTACGATACGCTGTCAGATCACCTTCGTTTTTATCTGGGTAGTTTTCGTAGAGATAATGTGTGATCACAAGCTCAAGTACTGCGTCGCCCAAAAACTCGAGTCGCTCATTATGCTCTCGTCCAAGATCCCTATTTTCATTTAAATATGATCGATGAGTAAACGCTTGCAAGAGCAAGTCTTTATTAGCAAACGTTACACCAAGACGTTTTTCACATTCATTTATTTCCATAATAGTTTCTATTCGTTGTTAAGCTTCTTTCGTCGCAAGAATTTCAACGGCTTTAGTGACAATAGGCATCATGTCGTTGTAGAAGTTGAGTTCAGCCAAGTCTTCTATCGGGAACCATTTTGCATTGTCGAGACCACCACTTTCTTTCAGTGAGATCTTTTTGTATGGCGTTTCTGCAAGGAAGTACGTAACATGTTTTTTGAGTTTTCCTTTATCTGGATCGTATGTACCGTACTCGTTGTCCCCCACCTCCTCTTTTACATCCACATCAAGTCCAAGTTCATCCTTAATAGCAATAACCAAACCTTTCTTGAGATCAGTCTCACCCTCTGGCATATGACCTTTTGAAAGCGTCCAGTGCCCGAAAATGTCGTGAACAAGTGCCACCTTTATAGCACCCTTATCTTTTGCATACACAATCGCACCCACAAGCTCCTCATGAATTGGAGGCTTCTTTGGTTTTGGCCCATCATCTTTTCCTGGTTCACCCATCTCTTTATAAACAGCGCCTAGGACACCATTTACAAATTTGCTTGAGGTTTCTCCACCAAATGTCTTTGCTGTTTCAATGGCTTCGTTGATAGCTACTTTGGGTGGCACCTCGTCATGCGAAGAGAAAAGGAGTTCATATAGACCAAGACGCAGAACATTTCTGTCTACGTTAGATATTTTATCGATCGGCCACTCAGGAGCAGCTTTTGTGATAACAGAATCAAGATCAGTTTTTTTAGATACAACACCCTGCACCAAATTTTCTACAAAAGAATTGTCAGATACCCCGGGAGAAAATTCCTCGAGGTTGTTTGCGAGTGCTTTTTGCAGAGCTTCTTCGTCGAGATCACGGAAATCCCACTCAAATAAGGTTTGCAATGCTATAGATCTGCCAAGGTGCCTATTTGCCATACATTCTGTGCTTGTATAAGAACAGTATACCGCGCGGAGCGTTCAAACAAAAAAGAACAAGTGGGGATATACTTACTTGCTCTTTTTTGTTTGTGAAGTTTTTTTCTTGCTTTCGGTAGCTGGCGCCTCCGCTTGTTTCTTACCAACTACTTTACGGCCACGATAGACTCCACAATCACCACAAGCACGATGTGCCATCTTTGGTGATCCACATTCTGGACACGTTGAAACCCCTCCCTGCTTAATGGCGTGGTGTGATCGGCGGTTTCGTGTATGCGCCCGTGTATGTCTCATTCGTATAACCATGGGCGCTAGTATACATATTTATGCCAATTTTGGCAAATTTATACAAAGGAAGGGCCGGCGCAAGTATGCGCCGGCAGTTCTTACCAAGCCCCAGGTCTTGGTTAGGCTTTATTTCTCGTCACAAGCACCATACGTTTCCGCCAATGGAGCTTGTAGTCGAGAATCTTGATGATAACCTTCATTCTCGTCTGTCTGGTACCCGAAGGATTGAAGACTTGGATGAATGTATGCTTCCCATCGGTATTTTCGCCGATAAAAAACAGAAAAGTTTCTATTGGATTATCTCCCTTACCGATGGTCGGGAAAATCTGAGCTACGGCCGCGACTGCTTGGTTTGGACTGAGTGGAAGGATATTGGGTTTCTCGACAACTTGTTGGAAGCCTCGAGAAGATTCCGGACCTCTCTTCTTGCGCCAAAGCCGCACAGAAAAAGTATCGACTGGTTCAGGTTCGAACGAACGAACCCAGTTAGTGAAAACAGGAAGTGGGTCCACTCTTCTGTTAAACTGCTCAAGATCATCGATAGGCAGCGTCACTGCCTTGATCCTTAGGGTTTCCTCTTCAAACGTAAAATCTGAGGAGGCACCATTCTTGACTACTAGCGACGTTGACATGGTACTACTGAGCCTCCACAGACACTATACGTACCATACACTTTATTTGCAAAATGTTTTCCTATGTATAGGAGTAATTCCGTTTTTCTTTATCGAAGCAAGGTGCTTTGCTGTTCCATATCCTTTATGAATATCAAAGTCATATCCTGGATATTTTTTCACCATTCTTTTCATTAATCTATCTCGTGTCACCTTAGCCAGGATAGACGCAAGGGAAATAATTTTTTCTTTTTGGTCTCCCTTTATAATTGTCTTTTGGTATTCAAATTCGTTCGGCGCCTTTAGCGACCCATCGAGAAGCACCTGCGTTTCCTTAGGATCAACATTCATTCGCTTGAGACCCCGTGTGATACACAGTCTAATAGCGCGCGTTATTCCGATACGATATATAGTGTCCGCATGAACCATGGACACGGTAAAGGAGATTTGCCCTTCTTTCTTCAGATCGACTGCTTTTTTAAAAATAATTTCTCTTTTGGTCTCTGAGATTTTCTTTGAGTCTCGTGCTTCTTTCAGAAGGCTCGGCTTTCTCTTATCGGTAGGAATACATACGATTCCAACAGCAACCGGACCAGCAAGCGGCCCCCTACCTGCTTCGTCTATGCCGATAAGATGTCTACACATTATGTACCTCTATTATACAAAATTTAGGAAATAATTTTGTCTCTCTCCTTATCCCATCTA
>JAUIHD010000058.1 GCA_030432135.1 bacterium
GGAATCCGAAGAAAACGGATAGCATCCTCTTGTTCGAGTGCCAGGGCAAACATTTCCCGCACACTGGGCGTTTCAGTTACGCGGCTTTCCTTGAGCCACTTCCAGACAGAGTACATCTGGAAGCGTCTCAGATCCAACCTCCTTCTTAGTTTTGGTTCCATGCGAACGGTCTCCTTTACTGCTTATGGTATGTCTGGGGAACAACTAGAAAATATTTTACATAAAAAACATTAAAAGTCAATATTAAAACACTCCCGAGATGTCAGGAGTGTTTTAATGAAATTTCTTTTAGAATTCTGTGTTCAAATCTGCTTCAAGATCTGAAAATTCACTTTCAAGTTCAGCTTCAATATCTGCAACATCCTGTTCTAATTCGTCCGCAGTTGTCTGTTCTGTTGTGGTAGCTGTCTGTTCTTCAGAAATTACTGGAGGTGCCTCAACTCGCTGACCCCAGAAGTAGAGTACCCCAAGGAGTAGTACGAGAATGATAATGACAATACCAATAATTGGCCCCGCTTTAGCTTGACTCTCATCATTGCGAGGAGAGCTTTCTACTTCGTTTTTGTTTGTGTTGTTTTCTTCTTCCATAGTTTTTATTTATCTAATAAATTAGTTGGTTTCGTTTTTTATTCATCTCCACTATCACCATTTTCCTCGTCTGTTTCTGTATCTTTGTTTGCGTTGACGCTTTTTATTTCTCGTATTGCCGCAGTCAGGTGACCACGCGCTTCTTTCAAGTATCCTTTTGTTTCCTCAATAATACTTCGGATAGTTTCCTTTGAGTCGTCCTGTGTTGTCTCATCATCGTTTCCGAGATCATCGACAAGGTCAGTGAGTTTTGCAATAGTACTTCGTGCGCTGTCGATAGATTCTTGCGCAAGATGTAGCTCTGTTTGTGCATTACTTACATCAAATCCGCGTTCCTCGAGTTCGTCAAGACGTTCTGCGATTCGTGGAATAAATGCTTCCATTTTATCCGCAATATTGTTTACTCGGGCAATTGCACGGCGGATAAATTCTTGCGCTCGCTCTGCGCGCGCCATAGTACGAAGCTCTTTTTGTTCGGTCACTCGCTCCTTTATCTCTTCTGCTTTTTGTGCCCTATCTTCACGAACTTCGGTTTGTTTTTCGCGGACTTCTTCAAGTCTTTTTAATCGCTCAGCTTCAATTGCTTCACGCCTATCTCTAATTGATTCAGGAGTAGGACGAATATTTACTGTCTCTGTGCTTGTGTCGGAGGTGCTTGTATCGACTGCGTCATCTTGCGCATGTACTACAGAAGTACCGAGTAGGAAAGATACAAGGAGGGCACCAGTGAGTATTTTTTTATGGGTAATGTTCTTCATGGGTATATTTTATGTTTTAAATGTGTACCAAGGTAAAACGAGGTACGTATATTATTGTACCCCATCTCAAAGAGTTGCTATATGTGGGGGAGATCCGGCTGTATATATAGTATAATTGACAAACATATATATTTATCCTATAATTTATTATTGGATATAAGTCCAACGCTCTCTCTGAGGGTATTCGATAGAGTTCGTAGTGGTTTCCGGAAACACCCACGTAAAAATATGTTTCCAATTCAATAAATCGGCACCGGGTTAGGACGAGGTGCAAATAAATTGGCAAAGGTTTCTATGATTGTGGCGACGATCATGGCCCTGGGTTCTGGGGCAGTGTTCGCTACGCAGGAAGTGTGGCTTCTTGCATTCGGTTGTGCGGTGTTAATCGTAATCATCTGGGTGGGGTACTTCACCATCCTGAGGAAGTACGAATAATCCACCACTCGGTGGACGCCTTGAGTGAGCGACATCACTTTTTTAGCCCAATGGTTCGTTTTCAAACGGCGGTTGGGCTCTTCTATAGCGACAGAATCTGTGTGTGCTTTGCACACATTCCTCACAGATTGTGTTGCAGTAAAAGAGAAGCACAAAACCCCGGGAGCGCGTGCGCGCTCCCGGGGTTTTGTTATAAGTATTATTTGGCAAACTTTTCGTTGTAAAGCTCGATCCCTCTTTCAAAAGCGGCTTGTGCATCTGCCTTGCCTTTGAAGCCGTTCACAGAAACTTCTTTGTTTTGAAGCTTTTTGTATGTGCTGTAAAAGTGCTCGATCTCTTTCTTGGTATGTGGATTTACATCATTGATATCAATAACATCATCCCATCGTGGGTCATCAACCGGAACAGCGATTACCTTGTCGTCTGCGTCACCACTATCGATCATATTCATGATACCGACTGGGCGAACACGTACGAGAATACCAGGAACAAGTGGATATGTTGTAAGCACAATAACGTCGATAGGGTCTCCATCGTCCCACAATGTTTTCGGTACAAATCCGTAATCAAAAGGAAAGTCTTGCGCGGTGTGTGCTACACGGTCAAGCGCGATCATGCCTGTCGCCTTATCGACTTCGTATTTGTTTTTTGATCCTTTGTTGATCTCGATGATGGTTGTGATCTCATCTTTGTTTCCGGGATCAATGTCGTGCCATAGATTCATAATATGTTTCGTTAGTTTTTAGTAACTAGATAATAGCAAATTATTTTTTCTCTTCTTCTGATGCCACTTCTTCCGCTTCAGGTATTTCTTCTGTTGCTTCGTCCTTCACTTCTTCAGGAGTTTCTATATCTTCTTCAACAATTTCTATTTTCTCGTTATCCTCAGGAGCTTTTTGTGCAGCTTCTTCGCCACTTTCCTCAAGGACTACTTTTTCTTCGTCAGCTGATGCGAGATTTTCTCCACCTATTGATTTGATATCGATTTTCCATCCGGTGAGTTTTGCAGCTAGTCGGACATTTTGCCCTCCGCGTCCAATTGCAAGAGATTGTTGGTCTTCTGACACTTCAACTATTGCTCGTTTTTCGTCCTCATACACAGTTACACTTACTGCTTCTGCGGGAGAGATAGCTTCCGCAATGTATTCTGCAGGATCTTCTGACCATTCGATGATGTCAATTTTTTCTCCACCAAGTTCAGACATGATTGTACTTACTCGTACACCTCGTTGTCCAACAAGTGCTCCAACAGGATCTACGTTTTCATCAGAAGAATAAACTGCGATCTTTGATCTTGCACCTGCTTCTCTTGCAATAGATTTAACTTCTACAATTCCTTGAGATAGTTCTGGCACTTCAGCAAAAAATAGTTGTTCCAAAAATTTTGGATGTGATCTAGAGAGTTTTAAGAAAATTCCTCTTGGACTTTCTTCTACTTGGACTGCTGGGAGTGGTATAAGTGATGGTAGCTTTCGAGTAGTATTGAAGCACCAACAAGGAATAAAGTCAAACTCTTCTGGTGTTAATGTTGGGGATACAGATTTTGATCTTACTTTTAGGCTTA
>JAUIHD010000059.1 GCA_030432135.1 bacterium
CATCAGGTAACTTAGGTGGGCTGATTGAAAAATTACCAGAGTTTGTTGAGAAACAATATCCAAAGCAACATGAAAATATTTAAGAGCGAGTTCGTGCATTCATATAAAACATATTCCTTCGGATATTCCGAGTACGCACTTTTTGAAGAAGGAGACAACTTGAGTACTATATATAAAAAGGGGTTCCTTCCTTACACCGGATCAAAAGATATCAAAAGAACGCTGTATATGGCACGGAGTGCACGTATAAATCTTTCTTCATTTGAACCAAACAGTGAAAATAGAAGAATTGCTAAAAAGTTTGATGGCTCTCTTGTGAGAGAAAAAGTTCCTCTTGAAGATTTCAATTATTCTGATGAAGAATTTATAAATTTTTGCTTAAACTATTTCTCCAAACGGCACGGTAGCCACATCATGCCAAAAGAAAGGCTCATGACCATTCTACAATCTGGCTTCCCCCTCTTTGTCATCACATACACACATAAAGAAACAGGTGCGATCGTAGGATACGCTCTTGAGATAGACGACGGAGAAATGAGCCATTACTGGTATTCATTTTATGATCTCTCATACGCATATGAATCTCTTGGACTCTGGATCATGCTCGACTCAATTCGCGAAGCGCAAACAGATGGCCGGACACACTACTATATCGGAACAGTATATGGTGACAAAGCTCTATACAAAACAAACTTTGATTCTCTTGAATTTTGGAATGGAAATGAATGGAGTACCGATGTGAAGTCTCTCCGTACTATAAGCCGCAACGACGAGCACCACATCGTCGACAATATCGATCGGTTCAAAGAAGAACAAGAACTTTTTTAAGACAATAAAAATTGACAATACTATTTTTTTGTGACACCCTATCTCTCAGAAGGAGGAGTTCGTTTTCATGTTGGAACCAGTAGAAGGAGATAGTCCACTTAAGGGCGTCGATGTCCTTTTCTTCGGTGCACGACCCGACCCTGAAGGGAATCCGGTCGACTGGAGTTTCAAGGAGATCCATCCCGATGGAGATCCTACAGCCATTCAAGAACGTCTCAGGATGCTCTCGAAGCTGCCAGCTTCATACGACATCGGTCCGGCGATTTTCTCGCCGGTGCCATCGCAGTTCAACGGGAAGATCATTAACCCTGGAAAGCTTCGCACCAAAGGCTACATCCTGAAAGAAGGTGTTCCTTTTGTCATGTATCGAGGTGGTCCCACCTACGCCGACGGGGTCGTCCTCGAACCCGGGCAAACCTTTGCGGTAAGTTCGGCAGACTGTCCTACACTCGTCGTACAAGATCCTGAATCAGGCCTTGTCGGCGTTGCGCACTGCGGCCTGCTCTCGCTCGCTCGCAACGTCGTTGGGAACTTGTTCGAAGTACTCGGGGGCGACCCCAAGAGACTTCGAGCATTCATAACGGCAGGCGCTCATTTCCTACCGTACACAATCGGTGGCTCCACTCACCCCGAAATCAAAGCGTTGCTTGAACGTGGAAATGGAGAGGTGTACAACTGCGGGAACGTGTTACTATATAGCATCATCACCAAACTCCTTGAACAGGGAGGAATTGACCGGGGCCGCGTCGACTACAACACAATCTGTACCGTCTACCCCGAGGGAGTGGACGTCTACAGCCAACACCGTGATCAAGGCACGGATCGCGCCGGAAAGCGCAATCTTGTGATCGTTCACAACCGGGGGCCGGCTTCTTAGCCGGCCCTTTCCGCTGTCCTATTTTTTATACTCCAGTCAATTTTTCGATAGATGCACCAATACTGTTAAGTCTTTCTGCAATATTTTCATATCCTCTGCTTATAGAATAGACATTACGGAGTACAGATGTTCCTTCAGCTCCCAGCATTGCGATCAAAATAATAACTGCAGGACGAAGTGCTGGTGGACACACCACCTGTGCCGCGCGCAGTTTTGTCGGCCCCTGAATAAATGCTCTATGCGGATCAGCAAGTACTATCTGTGCCCCAAGCTTATTAAGCTCTGTAAAATAAATAGCCCTGTTCTCCCACATCCAGTCGTGGATCATAGTTGTTCCCTTTGCCTGTGTTGCTATCGGTGCAAAAAATGGAAGATTATCAGTGTTTATCCCTGGATACGGAAGCGCGTGCAACTTGTCGTTTGGCGCCCTCAACTTTGAAGGGTAGATAGTAAGGTCAACCAGCTTTGTTCGTCTGTTGTTGGAAAGATATTCTTTTGTAACTTTATATTTGAGTCCCATTTTCTTAAGCTTCAAAAGCTCAAGCTTCATGAAATCGATCGGTACCCGATTAACAGTAAGTTCTGAATCTGTCATGATGGCAGCAGTGACAAAAAGCATCGATTCAATAGGATCCTCACTATTTGTATGTTCAATTGTTTTATTACACTCCTCTACCCCGTGCACCGTGAGAGTTGTTGTCCCTATTCCCTCAATCTTTACCCCCATTTTTTCAAGAAAGAAGCATACATCCTGTACTTGATAATTTGGCGGAGCAAATTCAATAACAGTTTCTCCCGGAACAAGTGCTGCGGCCATCAAAATATTCTCTGTTGCTGTATCACTCGCTTCATACATCACCATTTCAGCTGCTCTTAATTTTGAGACAGAAATGTCGTAATGAGTACTTTTTGTCACAATCTTCGCTCCAAGTGCCTGAAGACCATGCCTATGAGCTTCAATGGTACGATTACCCATTTTACACCCTCCGGCGTGAGGAATTTCAAAACGCTTTGCATGGTGGAGCAGAGGTCCCATCATCATAATGACAGAACGAATACGACTCGCGGCTTTCTTGTCGAGCCTCTTAAGATTGAGCTTCTTAGGCATCTTAATTTCAAGAGATCTTTTATCAGTCCATGACACAGATATATCTATACTTTCAAATATTTCAATCAAACGGTTAACCTCTTCAATACGTGGAATACCATGAAGAATAGTTTTACCTTTATTTAAAAGTGAGGCACACATAAGTCCAAGTGCCCCATTCTTGGAAGTGTTTGTATCAATTGAACCAGAAAGTTTTTTACCACCAGTAACTTTATAATCTACAGATGTATCAAGAGAAATAATCTTATGTTCGAGCGCTTCACTAATTTTTGATAATTCTTTCGCAGTAAAATTCTGTTTCCCTGCCTCCATACGTGCTACTGCGCTCTGTGATGTTTTTAATCGTTTTGCAAACTCTTTTTGAGTAAGTCCGCGTTCTTCACGAAGAGACTTTATAAAGTACGCAATTTGTTCTT
>JAUIHD010000060.1 GCA_030432135.1 bacterium
TTTATACGGCGGAAAGTACCTCGAGTACTTGGTGTGCTTACGATCTATCTCATGACAGCCCTTCTTTTGCTCGGGGCGTTCTACTTCTTGTTTATTCCACTTTTGACAGAGACGGTTACATTTATTGGTGATCTTCCGGCAACAGCAAGCGAAGTATCTTTGTGGAATCCAGTGCAGCAAGGAAGTGGTAATGAAGTCCTTGACGTTCTGGCACCAGGTCTTTCTCTTGGGGATGTTTTTGCACGACTACAAGAAACGGTTGTGGGTTATTCAAACGGATTCCTTGCCGCAGCGAGTGCTCTCTCTGGAGGTGTACTGAGTCTCGTGCTCATTATTGTACTTTCGTTCTATCTTGCGGTTCAGGAAGACGGTGTCGGTAAATTCTTGAAGGTTATTGTTCCTATTAAACAAGAGTCTTATGTCATTGATCTCTGGAAACGATCTCGAATCAAGATTGGCCTATGGATGCAAGGACAATTGCTGCTTGGTGTTTTAGTGATGGTGCTTGTCTACCTTGGGCTTACGCTCATTGGTATCAAACATGCACTATTGCTTGCTGTACTTGCAGGACTCTTTGAACTTATTCCACTTTTCGGACCCATTATCGCATCCGTTCCAGCAATTGCCTTTGGGTATATGGATGGTGGGGTTTCACTTGCTCTTATTGTTACGGGACTCTACATTATCGTCCAACAGTTTGAAAGTAATCTCATTTACCCATTAGTTGTCAAAAAAGTTGTTGGTGTTCCGCCTATTATCTCTATTCTTGCTATTGTAATCGGAGGTAAACTTGCTGGGTTTATTGGCATTATCCTTTCAGTACCACTTGCGACTATTTTAATAGAAATCCTCGATGATATGGAGAAGAATAAGCGCTCACTTGAATCAAAGAGAGGGAAGGGGTAATCTTCTAAGGTAATGGCAGAAGAGAAAAAACCCTTTTATATAACAACAACACTTCCATATGTAAACGCAGACCCGCATGTGGGGTTTGCTATGGAGTTTATTCGAGCAGATGTTATTGCTCGGTTCAAAAAGCTTTTGGGGCACGATGTCTTTTTTAATACAGGAACTGATGAACACGGACAAAAACTTTTCGACGGTGCCCAAGAAAAAGGAGTAGCCCCGCAAGAATTTGTCGATTCATTTGCAGAAAAATTTAAAGACCTTAAACCACTTCTTGGTATCAGTGAAGATGTTCATTTTATCCGTACCACAGATGAGCATCATGTAAGGGCTGCTCAGGAATTTTGGAAAATTTGTGACCAAAATGGATATATTTATAAAAAAGAGTACAAAATAAAATACTGTGTTGGATGTGAGCTCGAAAAAACAGAATCAGAACTGGTGGATGGAAAATGTCCGATACACCCAAACAGGGAATTAGAAATTCGCGAAGAGGAAAACTACTTTTTCAAATGGAGTGAGTTTCAAGAAAAGCTACTCACTTTTTATGAGGAGAATCCAAGCTTTGTTACACCTGATTTTCGATACAATGAAATAAAAGAGTTTGTAAAACGAGGACTCGAGGATTTTAGTATCTCTCGTCTTAAGGAAAAGATGTCATGGGGGGTTCCGGTGCCAGGAGATGATGGGCATGTTATGTATGTATGGTTTGATGCGCTTGTGAACTACATCTCAACACTTGGGTGGCCAGACAATGGAGGCAATTTTGAAAAATTTTGGGTAGAGGGAGACACTGTGCAATATGCGGGTAAGGATAATCTTCGACAGCAAAGTGCCATGTGGCAAGCAATGCTTATGGCCGCCCATCTTCCAAACACGGGTAACATTGTGATCAATGGATTCATTACAGGAGACGGTGGGGTAAAAATGAGTAAGTCACTCGGTAACGTGGTTAATCCGTACGATGTTGTTGAAGAATACGGAACAGACGCACTCCGTTATTATCTACTTCGTGAAGTGAGTTCGTATGAAGACTCACCATTTACTATGGAGCTTTTCAAGCAGGCCTACAATGCTAATTTGGTAAATGGCATTGGAAATCTCACTAATAGAATCATGAAGCTTGCAGAGGACAATCTTGAAGAACCTGTTTCGGTTGAGGTAAATTGTTTTGATTCTAAATTTGAAAACGCACTGAACAATTTTGATATTAAAAAAGCTACAGACTTTATTTGGAGCAAAGTCAGTGAACTCGATTCTTTTATAGAAAATGAAAAGCCATTTTCTGTGGTGAAGGAAGACAAAGAAAAAGGGAGGAAACTTATTGTAGAAATGGTGCAAAACCTTGCTGTTATTGGGTATCATCTGCAACCAATTTTGCCAGAGGCGGCTTCAAAAATAAGAGAAGCTATTGAGGCTAATAAAAAGCCAGAAACTCCACTTTTTGAGCGAAAATAATATACTTGACAATCATAGCATGATATGCTATTATATAATGAGAACATAAGGTTCAGTTTTCGACGGTCAAACCGTTGGTTATATCAGCCGGCACCGGGTTAGGACGAGGTGCTAAGAAAATGTTGAAAAAGCTTACGGTGACCATGATGGTTATCGATATTGCACTCCGCAGGGCACTACAGAGAACGTTTCTGGGACTAGCTTGCTAGTCAACT
The DNA here is from genome assembly GCA_030432135.1 of bacterium. GTDB lineage: Bacteria > Patescibacteriota > Minisyncoccia > Phycocordibacterales > 1-14-0-10-42-12 > 1-14-0-10-42-12. The sequence continues at coordinate 2,580 of JAUIHD010000060.1, forward strand.
ACCCCGGACGAGGTATAAATCGTCCAACCCATTGAGATTTTGTAGGTAACGAAATCTCATAGGTTATGTCATGGTGCTCTCTCTCACCAACTACGAGAGCCCATGTGGGCTCGGGCGTCGCGCGAACCGCGACGCCTTATCTTTTAAATCCATAACAGATATGTTATTGATTTAAAAGACGCTGCAATTCTAAGGTTTCGATTCTAGAATTGTTGGGTCTATTTCAATCAAAAGGTGGCGACTTACCGCCAAGGAGTGTGTGATGAATACTGGCGCGATGAGCGGGGAGAAGGTGATATGCTCTCGTTGTGGGAGGGGTACGTGGCAGGATAGCCACGCCTGGGTTGCTTCGGCTGCGGCGATTGCAGCCATGATGACGGCCGACTATGGGCGGAAGATTTCTGTCCGCGAGGCGCGGCTGACAGCTGATCTCCGCAAAGGAGTTGTCTGCACTGATTGCCGAAAAGCACGGGAGCGCGAGGATGGCCATCGATACGATGTGCCGTACCTCGTGGCTAAGCAGGTACAGGAGCAGCTGGTTGAGGATGAACGCACGAGGGAGCGTGAAGCAGAAGAAGCT
>JAUIHD010000061.1 GCA_030432135.1 bacterium
TGTACCTTAAGGGCAACTGTTTCTCCTACTTTTGCAGCTGCAAACGGCGTACCCTTTTTAGCTCCCTTGAAACCAAGTGATCCGCTTGTTGACCATGCAAGTGTATTCCCTTTTGTATCAGTAAATACTGCCTTTGTATTGTTGTATGTAGCTTCCACCACAAAAATACCAGCATCTACTTTTTTCTTAGAGATATATGATTGCTGCTTCAATATTTCGGCGTCGGTGCCTGTTTGTGTGATAATTCGTTTTTTACCCATGTTATGTATCCTATGTCTTTTCTACCTTACGTCGTCCAGTACCCATAGTCTTTCGAACGTTACCTCGACGTGTTCTACTGTTTGTCTTACTTCGCTGACCTCGTGAAGGAAGCCCGTGCGCATGTCGAAGACCTCGATAAGCTTTAATGTCTTTTAATCGTTTGATATTAGCCGAAACTTCTCGCTTAAGATCCCCTTCAAGTCGATACTTCTCGACAATGCTTCGAATAGTGTTTTCTTCATCTGTATTAAGATCTTTTGCTTTTGTACCAAAATCAATCTTTGCCTCATTTAGAATCTTATGAGCTCGTGCGCGGCCAATACCAAATACTGTGGTAAGCCCAATCTCTAATCTTTTTTCGTCTGGAATAGTTATACCTAAAATTCTCATAAGTTTGTATTAAAAGTCTTTATCCCTGGCGCTGTTTATGTCGGGGATTAGCACTGCAAATAACATATAGATACCCCTTTCGGCGTACTGTTTGACACTTTGAACACATTTTCTTTACAGATGCTTTTACCTTCATAAATTTTAGACAATAAAAAACGGCGCTCCAGGAGCTTATCCGCTCGCGGATAAGACTACAATATTACTGATTTTTTTACAACCTCCTCGTTATTTTCGGCTTCCCTCCATAAGGGTCTACTTCCATAGTAACCTTATCCCCCACAAGAACTCTAATTCTATTATGCTTCATGCGTCCGGACAGGTACGCAATCATTTCTTCATTTGTATCTTCATTGAAGATTCTAAACATGGTGTTTGGAAGTGCTTCAATAACAACCCCTTCTAATGTATTTTCAGTGTTTTTTTGCATTGCGATACTAATGGGCAGAAATGTTACCAAAAGAAGCTGTGGTGGTCAACATATGGCTAGCTAGCATTATCTATAACCACAGCGATTTCCTCTTCTTTTTCTGGGAAATTACTAATCCAGAATGGACTAATAGTGGCTTTCGCTGAAGCTATTGTTGGGAAACTACTAAGAATATTAGAAAGATCTGACTTTGATTTACCGACAAGTGCTTGCTTTATTTTTGATTCATCAAGAACCCCGATAAATGTTGGGCTTCCAGATACGGTAAACTGAATTGTCGACGGATCGGTTTCTTCAGTATTTTCTGCCTCAACATAGGAAATGGTAAGTGTGGTGTATGAATCTAGTACTAGCGGTATGTCATTTGGGATACCACTTTTAGCGGCAAGATACCCTGCAAGATTCTCTTTATCAAAGAGGGGTGCAGTTATGGTCGCTTTTCGCTCAAGCAAAACAGAATCTCCGTTAGGTGTCTGTGGCAAATCTTCAAATTTAAACGTCACAAGACTCTCTAGAATGGTGAGGTTATCTGGAATCTGTGCCTGTATTTCAGTAAGAAGAGCTGCTCTGAGTGTTGTATCTAATTCACGATTGGTTTCATCAAGAACACCTTCAGCAACTTGCTTCTTATTTCCCTTAAAACCACCTGACATACTCGTCTTTGATTTTGCGTAAAACGTATCAAAACGTGGATCTCCTTCAAACCCGGGGATCGTAAAGTCAGTAAGCCCAATGTTATATTCTTCACCTGGCTCATCTGCGTATACCGTTACATCTATGCTCCCTGGTTCAGTTTTACCATTTACAGTTTTTTGTCCTGGGACTACAACTGATTCTTTTATGCGATAAATTTTACCGTCAGAACTTTCAAAGCGAGTACGCGTGATGAGTCTTTGGCTACTATCGCTATGATTATTATAAACAGTGATAGTTCCTTGAGCCTGTTCTTCGACGTATTTTTCTCCTGTTGCAGGCACTGTTTTTGTAGCTGTTTTTTCTAAAGAAATTTCTTGATATAAGACTTCTGCAGGAGTTTCTGATCCAGATTGCGCTGCCACCACCTCTGTATCCACAGCAGCTGTTGCTGTTTTTGGTACCACTGTAACCTTAGCGCTTCCAAATGTGGTTAAAAGTGCACCAATAAGTAAAAGAATAAGCAAAAGCACTATCCCTCCGAAGAAAAACTTCCTGTTACCTCCATCCTTTTTAAAGGGTCGTTTTTGTTTTCGAGAAACGCCTCCAGAAGCTTTTTCCTGCTTTGTGCTATTTGGTAAAACTATATTTCTAATTGTTCTTTTTTCCTTGGGCTTAATATCTTGCATGTTTAATATAATAGCAGTTCTTTATCAGTATTATACTCGCCTATCCCTTTTAAACACAAGTAATAAAATTGTTTATGTACATATATTGACAATATCTATTTTTTATGATAAAAATTGCACAGGAGGAAGTTCACAACATGCAGAGATGGGAGAAGATTTTTTTAGTGATCGCAGTGCTCGGATTTGGATCCCTGATCCTGATCAACGAGTACTATGCTCTCGGAGGCCCCGAAAGGTCCGCGAAGCACACGGTCAAAACGACGGGGCGAACGGTTGACGCCAACTTGGTCCACGTTGAGTTCGAAGCAAGATTTCATGTCTCTGAAGACGAGGGCGCTGCGGAGATCCTTCACCAACTCTTCGGAGCAGAAAAAGGGCAAGAAACTCTACGCGAACGACAGAGTTCCAGGATCAATCGGACCGTCATGGAGGTCATGGCCAGTAGGTACACCGAAGACATCTGGAAGAATAAGGAGGAGATCGACTCCAAGATCAGGGAAAAGCTTCCAGGAATCGAGATCGACACGATCATGTTCAGCTTCCCTGATGACGTACAGGAACACATCAACGCCGTCCGAAGATCACAATAGTACCACTTGCCGGCGCTCAGGCAGCCGCCCCCAACCAGCGGGGCGGCTTTTGTTTTTATGAAAATTTGACATATTTAAAATATATATGCTAATATCCGCCCGGATCGACCGCTTCATGGTATTCCACACCGCCTCCGCCACCTTCCCGTGGCGGTCCCAGGCCCTG
>JAUIHD010000001.1 GCA_030432135.1 bacterium
ACCAAAAATAAAAAAAAAAACAATACAAAATAATATTTATTTACAGGCATTGCGTTCAAAAAGAAATTATCTGGAATAAGAAAGTAAAAAAAGTTATTAAAGCAGTCGGACTCGAACATAGGGCTGACTACGAAACATATAAGCTTTCAGGTGGTGAAAAACAACGTGTTGCCATTGCACGAGCAATTGTAAACGAGCCGGCGGTTATTTTTGCTGACGAACCAACGGGGAACCTTGACTCGGTTTCAGGTGCTTCTGTTATGAATACTATTCAAGAGCTTCACGAAAAATTTGGACACACCGTCATACTCATTACTCATGAGACCGAAACTGCGCGACACGCAGAACGAGTCATTCATATTAAAGATGGCATGGTGGAAAAAGATGAAAAGGTGAAAGTGCGTAAAAAGGCTAAGGCTTTCAAGAAATAAAATGAACTATAAACACACAACTATCACTGCGTTTAGGTCATTAGTGAGTCATAAAACTCGGGCGGCACTTACTATTTTAGGTATTGTGATAGGTGTTGCATCTATTATTGTCGTGATGGCGCTTGGTTCAGGGGCACAAGAACTTATTGTGAATCAAATTAGTGGCTTGGGTGCTGAGACCCTCGTAATCCGTCCTGGTAAAAGTGCCACCGACTTTACGAGTGTTCTTTTGTCTCAGACTTTGACACAAAAGGATCTTGACGCTCTTGAGAAGAAAAGTAATGTACCACACCTTGTATCTGCGAGTCCCTTTGTTTTTATCGCTGAACCTATAATGCATGAAGGGGATACGTATCAATCGACCATTATCGGTGGTTCGGCTGAATTTATCAGTAACACTTTTGATGCACCGCTTGAAGACGGATATGTTTTTACGCAATCTGATATAGACACGCGAAATCGTGTCGCAGTTATTGGGGCTGGTATACGTGATGATGTGTTTGGTACTGGTAGGGTTCTTGGGGAAAATATTCGTATAAAAAACCAAAAGTTTCGTGTTGTAGGGGTGTTTGAAGAGCAGGGGCAGGTTGGACCGTTTGATTTTGACAAAATGGTAATTGTGCCACACACTGCCGCTCAAACATATATTACAGGTAACGATTTTTTTCAAGAAGTATTTCTTAAAATAGATTCAGCAGAAAATGTAGAAAAATCTGTGTACGATGTCACTCAAACTATGCGTGAGCAGCATGACATTGGTCCGACAGAAGAAGATGATTTCCATATTCAAACACAGAAAAATCTTATTGATCAAATTGGTACGGTAATAAGTATACTGACGTCGTTTCTTACTGCCGTTGTGGCGATCTCTCTTGTGGTGGGAGGTATTGGCATAATGAACATTATGCTTGTTTCTGTGACTGAACGAACAAAAGAAATTGGTCTACGAAAAGCACTTGGTGCTACAAAGGGTGACATTTTACGCCAGTTTCTTTTTGAAGCGATGATGCTTACTGGTATCGGAGGAATAATTGGAATATTACTTGGGGCATTTATTGCATTTATTGGTGCAATCGCCCTCTCGCAAACTGTTGCAGATAGTTGGACATTCACATTTCCAATCAGTGCGGCGGTGATTGGTGTAATAGTTTCTACGGGGGTCGGTCTCATTTTTGGAATATACCCAGCTTCTCAGGCGGCAAAGAAGAGTCCTATTGAAGCACTGCGATACGAGTAATTACTTTTTCTGTACTGCCTGACTAATTTTTCGACCAAATACAGAAAGTAATGTCGGGCTTACAAGTGTCGTAATGATACTAAGAGTAATCATTGCAGTTATAAGTACGCTATCTATAAAACCAAAAGAAAGAGCACTAAAAGCTACCGCGAGTGTTGTTGAAAGCTGTGGCACAGAAGAGATTCCAAATAATAATGATTCATCTGAGTTGAACCCGACTGCACGTGCTCCCCAATATCCACTTACGAGTTTTGCAATAATTGATCCGCATACGAGTGTGTAAATAAGAAGGAGTGTATTGGACCCTGCCGTTGTGAACACACTGATATCTGTCTGCATACCGATAACAACAAAAAAAGTCGGAATAAAAATTCCATAGCTAATTGTACGGATTTTTTCTTTGAGCATTGGGTTTGTAAGAGATTCGGCAAGTACGAGACCGGCAAAGAATCCAGCAATAATCGGATGAAGGCCAAGTATTTCAAAAAGAATAACGATACCGATGAGTATTAAAAATACTGCACGAAATTCATACTGGAAAATATCCGTTTCGTCGTTTCGGTATGCTGAGAATAGGGCGCGAACTTTGGGAACTATAAATCTAAGTGCAACTAAAATAATAAAGAGGAGCGGATAAAAAATAACAAGAGGGATTGATGTTGCTGGTGATACAGTTTGAAGTAATACAGAAAGCATAATGAGGCTTGCAATATCCTGAATGATGGTAGTCATTATGACTGACTGACCAAGTTTTGTATGAAGGAGGCCGTGCCGTTCCAGGGATGGAATAACAACTGCAATAGACGATGATACAAAAATAATTCCTACTAGGAGAGATGAAGTGATTCCATAACCAAACATGAGTGCGATGAGTATACCAAGTAAAAAAGGTATAAAACCATTTACGAAAGAGAGTCCAATGATTCCTTTTTTAAAAGTCTTAAAACTTGAGAGACGCGTCTCAAGGCCGGCCATGAACATGAGGAAAATGATCCCCATCTGACCAAGGAAATCCATCACAGGGGTCACTTCTGTTAGGTTAAAAAGATGTGGCCCGATAAGAATACCTCCGATAATTAAGGAGACAACCCATGGGACATGTATCCGTCTAAAGGCGATAGAGAAAAAGACTCCTACAAAAATGATGATAAAAAAAGGATAAAATTCTTCCATTGTGTAAATACTATTTACCCTTCGTTAGGAGTATCAGATTCTGGATACCAATTTAATAGCACAACTTCTATGTTTGAATTTGCTTCCGTAACAATATTTTTGAATAGTTCTATATCGCTGAGTCCGTCAGTACCTCTGTAATGGTAGGGGTATACTTTCTGCGGCTGTATAACGAGTGTAGCTTCTGCCGCTTCTTCCACCGACATTGTGTACGGTAGATTCATTGGCAGAAATGCAATATCTATTGATTTTAGTGAGCGCAATTCGGGAGTATTTGATGTATCACCTGCAACATATACACGTGTCTCGCCATTTTCTACTATATAGCCATTGCCGCGCCCTTTTGGATGATATGTGTCTTCAGATTCCGGAATATTATACATTGGTACGCCGACGATATTGAAATCTTTCCATGGGATAACCTGTCCATTGTTAATAATTACTGTCTTGTCGAGAAGAGCATCGGGGAGAGTATCGGCTACTGCTTGTGGCGCAAATATAAGTGTGTCGGGAGCTATAAGGGCGCTAAGCGTATTTATATCGAGGTGATCTTGGTGGATATCGGTAATAAAGATAACATCTGGTGCTGCCATTTGAGCAAACACTTCCTTTCCACCGACTGGGTCAAAATACATAGTTGTATTACCCCATTCCAATACAAAGGTGGCGTGAGATATGGGTGTAAATGTTGGCTCACTAAAGACTTGTTGTGTAGTTTCGTCAGGTAAGTTTGAAGCGCGCTCTTCGTTACGCATTATGCTTATAAAAGAGAGAATTGCGAGAGCAACGACAACCAAGATTATTATTTTTCTCATAAGAAATAATGACTATTTGTTATAATGAGTATGCGTGTATTATATCAGAACTGCTATACACATTTTTATTTCTAAATAATATTTTAATACTATGGAACCAGCACTTGTAACAGATATTGAAAAACTAACAAAAGAAAATACCAATTTTAGAAAAGTGGTCCACACTGGTCTAAAGAGTCAGCTTACCGTGATGAGTTTAAAGCCGGGCGAAGATATTGGTATGGAGGTACATACTGATGGAGATCAATTTATTCGCATCGAAGAGGGTAGCGGTGTAGCTGTACTTGATGGCGTCGAACATCCAGTTAAGGATGATTTTGCAATTGTAATACCAGCAGGAGTTGAACATAACGTAGTAAACACTGGAAGTGAAGATATGAAGCTCTATAGTGTGTATTCGCCTGCAGAACATCCAGCGGGTGCAGTGCATCCTACAAAAGCAGACGCTCCACAACACGATCATTAGAAGGGGCGGAATTAGTCTAATATTTTGTAAGTTGTCCACATTAGATCCAGTGCACCACACAAATATTGGGTATACTTAATTCATTATTTAATAATAAATTACAATGCTTGTACCTCTACTATTCATTTTCTTTGGTATATATTGGCTCGGAGGAGAGATGGGTTGGTTCCCAGAACTTACCACTAACCTTCTGTGGCCAATTGTTCTTATTCTCATCGGAGTACTCATGCTCGTGAAGCATGTTAGCAAGGAAAAGCGTAAAAAGTAATATGCTTAAGCGACGTGTGACCACTTCTGTCGTAGCTTTTGTCACTGCGTCGCTTTTTCTTGTATTTATTTTTGTGTATTCTTCGTACCAATCTATACCTGACATTAACCATGAACAGGAGACTGTTGTGGGGAATATTAAAATAGGAGAAACGTATTTTAATGTAGAAATTGCTGATACTCTCAAGAAAAGAATACAGGGTCTTTCTAATAAGGAATCGCTTGGCAAAAACGAAGGTTTACTTTTTGTATTTGAAGAGTCTGGCACACATGGTTTTTGGATGAAAGATATGTTGTTTTCTATAGATATAATTTGGATAAATAGTGAAAAGACAGTAGTTCAAATCACAAAAAGCGCCACTCCAGAAAGTTACCCAGAGATTTTTTACCCCTCAGAACCAGTGTTATACGTACTCGAAGTTGGAGCCAACCAAAGTACTTCTATAAAAATTGGCGATGAACTTTCTTTCGTTGAAAAGTAACCAAAAATGTGACTGATCAAGGCCTTTTTTCAAGTGTCGGAGTTGCATTTTCTCTCGTCCGTTTCCTAGTCCCTTATCCACTACGAAGCGGGGCTCTGAATGGTTTACAATATAAATCCCTTAAGTAGTTTTCTTCTTCAAAGTGGGAGGGATTATCAATTTTAAGTGCTTCGCCAATGAATATCACAATCACCAAGCGAGACGGTACTCGCGAACCTTTCAACGCCGACAGAATTAACCAATCGATCGAACGTGCCTGCCGAGGACTCGTCGATCCGATTTCTATGGTTACGCAGATCGCTACAGAGACACAACTTACTCTGTACGATGGAATTACTACAGACGAAATGGATAGGGCAACTATCGATGCCGCAGTCCAAAATATTCGAGAAGATATTGAATACGATAAAGTTGCTACGCGACTTCTCCTTAAAACCCTCTATAGAAAGGTGATTGGGGAGTATGATATTGATAATAAAACAGACCTCAAACAGAAACATCGAGATGCATTTATTTCATATGTAAAGAAAGGTATTGAGGAGAAGATGCTTGACCCACGAATGGAGGAAAAGTTTGATCTCATTGAACTTGCGAAGACGCTCGATACAGATAGAGATGATATTTTTGTGTATGCAGGACTTTCTACACTTGCAGATAGATATGCAATGAAGCAAAAAGATGGTTCTCCCATGGAAACACCGCAGTACTTCTTTATGCGAGTTGCCATGGGGCTTTCTTATAATGAAAAAAATCCAACAGAGCAGGCCAAGAAATTCTACAAAAAGCTTTCTCGACATGAGTACCTTGCAGGTGGTTCTACAAATATTGGCGCAGGTACTACGCGGCCAGCACTTGCGAACTGCTTTTTGCTTCAGGTAGAGGATGATATGGCACATATTGCAAAATCCGTGTCTGATGTGATGATTATCTCAAAAGCAACAGGCGGTATCGGTGTATCTCTTACAAAACTTCGTGCTACTGGTTCTATTCTCTCTTCAACCAACACAAGCTCAAGTGGTCCTACGCCGTTTGCAAAGATCATGGATACAGCGATTCGGGCAATCGTCCGAGGAGGAAAGAAAATGGGTGCACTTTGTCTTTATATGGAGACATGGCATATGGATTTTCCAGAATTTATTGACTGGAAGCATAATGCAGGGGACGACTATATGCGTATGCGTACTGCAAATACTGCGGCTTGGATCTCTGACGAGTTCATGAAGCGAGTACACCAAAACGATGAATGGTATTTATTTGATCCGAAAGAGACCCCTGATTTGATCGAGCTTTATGGAAGCGAATTCAGTAAGCGATATCAGGAATATGTGAATATGGCCGAGCAAGGGAAGCTCAAGATGTGGAAGAAGATGCCAGCAAGAGAACTTTTCCGAAAAATGCTTATCTCACTCCAGACAACGTCGCACCCATGGATTACTTGGAAGGACACTATTAACCTTAGAGCGCTCAACAACAACACGGGAACTATTCACATGTCTAACCTCTGTACGGAGATTTGTCTGCCGCAAGACAAAGACAACATTGCTGTTTGTAACTTAGCGTCTCTTAATCTTGCAGCACATATTACTCATCGAGAGATCAATTGGACAAAGCTTGAAGAAACAGTGAGAACAGCAGTGCGACACCTTGATAATCTTATCGATATCAACGAACTTCCTCTTGAGGAAGCGCGGAGATCAGACAATGCAAATCGTGCTGTTGGTCTTGGCGTGATGGGGTTTTCTGACACTATTGAGCAGCTCGGCATGTCATACGACTCAGAGCATGCGTGGAACTTTGCAGATAGAATCTTTGAATTCATTAGTTATATGGCAATTGATGAGAGCGCTAACTTAGCGCAAGAGCGTGGAGCATATAGTAACTTCGAAGGTTCTGGATGGTCCAAGGGTATGGTACCAATTGATACGTTGGAAATTCTTGAAAACGACCGAAAGGTGGTGGTGTCAGTAAATAAAGAAAGTCAGCATAAGGGACTCGATTGGGATGTACTTCGAGCAAAAGTAAAGAAAGGGATTCGTAATGCGACTTTGATGGCTGTTGCACCAAACGCAAACATTGGCCTTGTTGCAGGAACAACTCCTGGTATCGATGCACGATTCGCTCAGATTTTTTCACGCAATAAATTCTCAGGAAAATATGTAGATATAAACCATAATCTTGTGAAGGATTTGAAGAATCTCGGCCTCTGGGAAACGGTAAAAGATAAAATTATAGAAAGTCGAGGAGACATTGCAGATATAGAAGAAATCCCACAGCATATTCGAGATATCTATAAGACTTCGTTTACAACATCTCCGTACGCATACATAGAAGTTGCAGCGAGGGCAAACAAATGGATCGATCAAGCTCTTTCTCGAAATATGTATCTCGAGACACGAGATGTCGACGAGACAATGAAGATTTATTCAACGGCATGGGGTAAGGGAGTGAAGACAACATATTACCTTCACATGAAGCCACGACATTCAGCAGAGCAGTCAACTATGAAGGTGAACAAGGCGACAAAAATTGGCCGAGTAGGATTTGCTTCACTCAAGAGTACTGAAACTGTTGTAGTAGAAAAGGAAACAGAAGAAGCAATTGAAGTTAAGGATGATACTACACCAGTAGTGAAACCTGTTGTGGCTACTAAGTCGGAACCAGTTGCTCCAAAGGGGTTTGGGGTAGTTACAGAGAAGAAGGAACCTGTTGTGGGAACAGCAACTACGATAAAGACGGAAGCAACGACAGCACCAACAAAGAATGAAACAGGATTTAAAGGATTTGGAGGAGTAACGAGTGCACCAGCAGCAACAATAACGGAGCAAGAAGTTTTAACTGCAGAAAAGCCAAAAAATGATACCGCAGCTCAGACTTGCCCGATTGATCCAGCAGAACGTGCGCAGTGTGACTCTTGTCAGTAGAATTAATAATTGTAATCAATAAAATATTATGGCATTAATTGGAAAAGCGTCACCAGATGACATGAACCTGCACCCAATCAATTATAAGTGGGCGTATGATCTTTATAATCAGGCAGTTCGTAATACATGGTTCCCGCACGAAATCGCGCTCAAGGACGATTTGCAAGATTGGCAGAACATGACAGATGATGAGAGACATGCAGTGAAATTCTTGATGGCGTTCTTTAATCCAGCGGAACTTATTGTGAATCGTTCTTTGGCACTTGGTGTATATCCATATGTAAAAGCACCCGAATGTCATCTGTACCTTGCAAAGCAGATGTGGGAAGAGGCAAATCATTGCGTGGCCTTTGAATACGTTCTTGAAACGTTCCCATTTGATCGGGAAAGAATTTTCAGTCTCCATCTCGAGACTCCTTCAATGAAAGCTAAAGAAGACTACATCAATAAGTACATGAAACGGATGACTGAAGACAGTCTTAGTATCGATAGTCCTGAGGGTAAGAAAGACTTCATCCGAAATCTCGTGGCAACAAATATCGTGATGGAGGGTACTTGGTTCTACTCAGGATTCATGGTGGCACTTTCATTTCGACAACGAAACAAGCTTCGAAACTTTGGCTCAATGATCAATTGGGTTATTCGAGACGAATCACTTCACCTTCAGTTTGGTATCAATCTTATTCTCAATATTCTTGAAGAGAATGCTGATATTGTGACTCCTGAATTTGCTGAAGAAATCAAGCAGATTGTAATCGAAGGAGTTGACCTTGAGACTTCGTACAATAAGGATTTGTTCCCAAATGGAATCCTTGGACTCAATGCGGATTATGTCAATCAGTATGTGCAGTATGTTGCTGATCGGCGTCTTGAAGAACTTGGTCTTGGAGCACATTACAACGTAAGTAACCCAGCAAAATGGATGAGTATCGCGACAGATGTTTTCGAACTTGTGAACTTTTTTGAAGCGCAAAATACAAACTACGAAGTAGATGTGACGGCTCATTCTGACAAAAAAGAAGAGGTAGAAGAAGAGGCAAAAGCTTAGTACCCTTGTGCTACAATACAACTATTAAGAAACTAATTCTTTCACTATGAAGAAAACGCGTATTGCAATTAACGGAGCAGGTAGAATTGGTCGGGCATTTCTAAAAGCCGCAATTGCACGACCAGAGGTTGAAATTGTTGCTATTAATGATTTGGGAAGTGTTGAAAATATTGCATATCTTATCAAGTACGACACAGTCTACGGTAAGGCGAAGTTCTCTGTGGAAGCAAGTAGTGACAAGTTGATTGTGGATGGAAAGGAGATAGTGTTTCTATCAGAACCAGATCCAACGAAACTTCCTTGGGGAGATATGGATGTTGACATTGTGATCGAATCAACAGGAGTGTTTACTACATATGAAAAGGCAAGTGCGCACAAAGATGCGGGAGCAAAGCGAGTGATAATCAGCGCTCCAGTCAAAGATGAGCCACGAAACGAAGACGAGGAAGCAACTATTCTTCTCGGAGTAAATGATGATAAGTTGAAAACCTGCATCATTACATCAAATGCGTCGTGTACAACAAACGCAGGGAGCCCATTGATGCAAATACTCCACGAGACAGTTGGTGTTGAAAAAGCTCTTCTTAATACAGTGCATGCGTATACGGCGACACAGGCTATTGTTGATGGTCCTGCAAAAAAAGATATGCGAAAAGGTCGTGCAGCAGCACAGAACATGATCCCAACTTCAACAGGAGCTGCTATTGCGACAACAAAAGCGATCAAAGAACTTGAAGGAAAGTTTGATGGTGTTGCCATTCGTGTTCCAGTACCGGCTGGATCAATTGCAGATATTACTTTTCTTGCTAAACGAGATACATCTGTCGAAGAAGTAAATAATATTCTCAAGGAGGCTGCGGCAACTGATAGGTGGAATAAAGTTTTTTCTGTTACAGAAGAGGATATCGTGTCCTCAGATATCATCGGTTCTTCATTTGCATCTATTGCAGATCTGCAGATGACGCGAGTAGTTGATGGTAATCTAGTAAAAGTAATGGCGTGGTATGACAACGAAATGGGGTACACTCACGCTCTCCTAGAACATGCAGTTCGCCTAGGGTCTTTTATCTAACATATGTCTCGATTTGGTGCACACACAAAAAAAGTAGAGAAAGTGGTACTTGCGTGCGACCATGCGGGTTATTTGTTGAAAAATGTTTTAAAAGAAAAACTGCAGGAGTATGGTTATGCAGTTATAGATAAAGGGGCATATCGACTTGATGAAGACGATGACTACACAGATTTTGTTGTCCCCGCTATGAAGGAGGTTGTGAAAGATTTGGAGCATACAAGAGCAATTATTCTGGGTGGTTCTGGTCAGGGTGAAGCGATTGTAGCCAATCGATTCGCCGGTATTCGAGCAGTTGTTTTCAATGGGCAATATAAACCAGAGGATGGTCGTATGGTCCCACATGAAATAGTTACATCAAGGCAGCATAATGATGCTAATGTATTGTCACTCGGGGCTAGATTCTTAAATGAAGAAGAAGCGTTACATGCAGTGAAGTTGTGGCTCGAGACACCATTCTCAAGAGAAGAGCGGCATGTACGGAGAAATAAGAAAATAGATGAAATGACACAACATGGCTGAAATTGTTCCCGCAATTATCCCAGAAAGTTTTGAGGAGATTGAAGAAAAAGTCTCACAGGTACTTGGTTTGACTGATACTGTTTCAGTTGATATTACAGACGGATTATTTACCCCATCAAAATCGTGGCCATTTGAAGGAAAAGATGATCATGCATTTCAGAATTTGATCGATGGCAATCAAAAACTTCCTCATGCAGAAAAAATTTCTTACGAAATAGATATGATGGTAGAGGAACCGGTAAAATATATTTCAGATTGGCTACAGATTGGCGCGGAAGCGTTTGTATTACATCTCGGCTCAGATACCAACGAATCTCTTCTTGAAACTATGGAGCGTATAAAAAACGAAGGCAAACAAGTGGGTATTGCTATAACACCAAGTGAGTCAATAGAAGACCTCGAAGTGTTTTTGCCGATTGCTGACTTTGTGCAAATAATGGGAAACGATAAGATTGGTTACAACGGTATATCGTTTGATGAACGTGTATATCAGAAAATTTCTGAGGTGAAAGATATGTATGGAGAGGTTACAATAAGTATTGATATTGGAGTAAGTCGAGAGACTGCGCCGAAACTGGTTGACGCTGGCGCAACAAAACTTGTCTCTGGTTCTGGAATATATAAATCAGAAGACATTAAGACAGAAATAGATTTTTATAAAAACTTATGAGTATTACAAAAGAGAAAGTAGCAGAGATAAAACAAAAAGCGAACGATATTCGTATCTCGCTTATTGAAGCTCTTATTGAAGCGAAATCAGGACATAGTGGAGGCTCTCTTGGTATGTCAGATGTCTTTGCAACACTTTATTTTCATGCACTGAAGCACGATCCAAAGAAGCCAGATTGGGAAGAGAGGGATAGACTTCTTCTTTCAAACGGACATATTTGTCCGGTACTTTACAGCACTATGGCACACGCTGGTTATTTTCCCCTTGAGGATATGAAAACTCTGCGCAAGTTTGGTTCACCGCTCCAAGGACATCCGCACAGAGAATTTCTTCCTGCGCTTGAGAGTAGTTCTGGTCCACTTGGTTCTGGGCTTTCACAAGCTGCAGGGATGGCGATTGTTTTAAAACGAGAGAAGAGAGATAGTTTTGTGTATTGTCTTACAAGTGATGGGGAACATAATGCTGGAAATACATGGGAAGCAGTAATGATCGCGGGAAAAGAAAAACTTGGGAACCTTATTCAAATAATTGATCGAAATTATATCCAAATTGACGGATCGACTGAAGACATTATGCCGCTTGATCCATTTTCTGATAAATACCGCGCATTTAATTGGCATGTGGTGGAAGTCGATGGGCATAATATAGAAGATATTGCTCGAGGAATTGAAGAAGCAAAGATGATAAAGAACCAGCCAACAATTATCATTGCGCAAACTATTCTTGGTAAAGGGGTGTCATTTATGGAAAATAGATACGAATGGCACGGTGCGCCACCAGGTAAAGGTCCGGATGATATAGTGCCGAAAGACAAACAGGGTGAAGTGGCACTGAAGGAGCTCCGAGAGAAAGTTTTGTAGAAACATGACAGATAGAGAAATTGTAGAGAATTATTATAGAGACATTGATGCACGAGATCTTGAAAAGGTGTATCAACTCTTTGATGAGCAGATTATCTACAATAGAGCAGGGAAGGTGATAAGGGGAATTTCTGAGCTTAAAGATTTTTACGAGACCGATAGGAAGCTTGTAGGACGACATGAAATAAAGAGAATTATAGGAGACGGTAGTGTAGTCATAAGTGAAGGAAGTTTTATTGGTACAAACGGGAGAGATGAAGAGATTGATATAAAATTCTGTGATGTGTTCGACATTGAAAATGGTAAAATCAAGGAACGAACAACATATATAAATGACTCATTTGAAAAAATACAATGATTAAAGAAGATGTAAAACTAAATCCACATATTTTTAATGAAGATGTTGAGCAACAGCCCATCCGAGTTGGTTTTGGTGAAGGGCTTGTAATAGCAGCGGAACAAAACGAGAAAGTTTATGGACTTTGTGCTGACCTTACTGACTCAACAAAGATGGATAAGTTTGCCGAGAAGTTCCCTGAGCGTTTTATAGAGATTGGTGTAGCTGAGCAAAATCTGGCAACAGTTGGAAGTGGGGTAGCCGCGATGGGAAAAATTCCGTTCATATCTTCCTATGCGATGTTTTCTCCGGGAAGAAACTGGGAGCAGATTAGAACGACGATTTGTTATAACGACAGACCAGTAAAAATTGCTGGGTCTCACGCAGGAGTTTCAGTCGGTCCTGACGGGGGAACCCACCAAGCGATTGAAGATATTGGGATCATGCGAATGTTGCCGCGCATGGTGGTGCTTTCACCGTGTGATGTTATTGAAGCGAAGAAAGCTACTATTGCTTGTGCTGGGACAATGGATCCGACATATCTTCGTCTCGCTCGAGAAAAAACTCCTATTATTACAACAGAAGATACGCCGTTTGAAATCGGTAAGGCACAACTATTTTTTGAAGGAGAAAATGCTGTCGCAGGTATTGTTGCAACAGGTGCCTTAGTCCATAAAGCGCTAGTTGCAGCAAAAGAACTTCAGGAAGAAGGAATCTCGGTCTCTATTTTAAACCTCTCTACTATCAAGCCGCTTGATACAAAAAGTATAAAAGTGCTCGCAGAGAAAACGGGAGCTCTTGTGACTGTTGAAGAGCATCAAGTGGCAGGTGGTATGGGAAGTGCGGTTGTCGAATATCTTGCAGAGAATCATCCGGTACCGATCGAGTTTATTGGAGTGAGAGACGAATTTGGCCAGTCAGGTGAACCAAATGAACTTATTGAGCATTATGGCATGGGAGTTTCCCATATTAAAGAAGCAGTGAAGAAAGTGATAGAAAAGAAAAAATAAAAGGTGTAGTCCGCGGCTCCAGGAGAGCCGCGGACGACTTTAGTTTAGGACGTAGGGTGCGTCCTGTGAGAAAGAAACTTCTCCGATTGGAGAGATCTCCATTATTTTTTCGAATTCATCCCGGAAAGATTCCTCGTCTTCGACGAATACGCCGTTGCTCTCAGGGAGCACGAAAGATCCGAACAAATAGACGGGAAAACCACCTTCTTCAAGAACTTGCTCGAGCGCTTCTTCGACATCGTCGAACGGACCGACAGAACTCACTTCTACGCCCATGTAGTAGCACCTCCAGGTCCTTATATTAACACATCTAAAAAGTGCCCAAAATGGTACAATTTCCTCATGTTGTTGAAATCGATAGAGCTATCAGGCTTCAAATCTTTTGCTAAAAAAAGTAGTTTCAAGTTCACGTCAGCCATCACTGCCATTGTCGGTCCAAATGGCTCTGGTAAATCGAATGTCGCCGAGTCTTTTCGGTTTGTACTTGGAGAGCAATCGATGAAGTCACTTCGTGGAAAGCGTGGAGAAGATCTTATTTGGAATGGAAATGCAGAAGTCTCTAAAGCAAATAGAGCATCGGTTAAAATTACTTTTGATAATACAAATAAATTTCTCGATATAGATTTCCCAGAAGTTACTATTGAACGCGTTGTTCACCGAGACGGGTCGAATGAGTATTCTATAAATGGTAGTCAGGTACGTCTCAAAGACATTGCCGAACTTCTGTTTAAGGCAAATATCGGTTCTACGGGGCACCATATTATTTCTCAAGGTGAGGCAGATAGGATTCTTTCTGCAAGTGCAAAAGAGCGGCGAAGCATGGTGGAGGACGCGCTCGGGCTCAAAGGATTTCAATATAAAAAAGAAGAGAGTGTTAAAAAGCTTTCAAAGACACGCGAAAACATAGATAAAGTCTCATCACTTCGTCGGGAGATCGCGCCACACATGCGTTTTCTTAAAAAGCAGGTTGAGAAAATAGAAAAAGCGGAAGAGATGCGGCGCGACCTCACTACAAAATACAGAGAATATCTTGCACGAGAGACGGTGTATCTCGACAAGGAAGGTGGGTTTATAGAAAAGACAGAACAACCTCTTGTGCAAGCACTTAGAGATCATGATGAAAAAATTGCGTTTCTAAAGAAGACGATCGAAGAAGGAAAGGAAAAAGGTTCTGACTCTGAGGTTCTCATCCAAAAGGAAGAAGAGCTTCGAAATGTGCTTCGAGAAAAAGAAAATCTCATGCTCCAGGAAGGACGATTGATTGGAGAGAAGGAAAGCATCGAACGACTTCTTGAAGAAGAAAAAAGAAATCAGGCTCGTGAAGAGACAAAAACAGTACCACTTCGAGATGTGCGTAGTCTACTCTCTGATATTGAAGATGAAAGTAATAGCGAACAGACAGTTAGTGGACTTCTACAGAAAGTAAAAGCAATCTTTGCTACGTTCCTCGATCGATTTAAAGAAGAAGTTGAAACAGATAGGATGGAGACATTTGAACGAAATATACGAGAGCTTACACAGAAAATAGAGCAAAATAAAAAAGAGATTCTCTTAAAGCAAGAAGCAGAACAAAACGCACGGAAGGCCTACGAAGAAGCGCGGATTCATATTGAGAAGCAAAAGGATGACCATCGTGATGCTGAAAAAGAGGTCTATGAATTGCTTGCAGAGCGACAGAAAGTGGCGAGTGAACTTCATGATATTCGCATGAAAGCTGAAATTTATAGACGAGATAAGGAAGCGTTTGTTCGAGAAATAGATGAAGGTCGTGTGCTTATTGGTGATGAGATTTTGCTCTATAAAAATGATCTTGAAACCTATAGAGAAGCCGGAGAAGAAAGAGCTGTTCAGGAAGAGAGGAGAAAAGTTATCGAGCGAATCAAAATTCGCCTTGAAGATATGGGGGCAGGGAATGGTGCAGAAATTCTTAAGGAATATAAGCAGGTAAGTGAACGAGACGAATTTCTCATGAAGGAGCTCGAAGATCTTGAGAAGTCAGTGCTTTCTCTTGAAAATTTGATAAAAGATCTTGACGAAGAACTCCGTACAAGGTTCCACGATGGACTTGTAAAAATAAATACGCAGTTCAATAATTTCTTCTCACTTATGTTTGGTGGCGGAAAAGCAGAACTTAAGATTGTGAAAGAACAAAAACGTCGGCGCGTACTCGATGAAGATGAAGAAAGTGAAGACGATACAGAGGAAGAAACAGAGGAAGGAGTCGAGGTAGATGTCGCACTTCCACGAAAGAGAATCAGAGGCCTCATGATGCTTTCGGGAGGTGAGCGAGCGCTCACCTCGATCGCGCTCCTCTTTGCTGTCTCTCAAGTAAACCCACCTCCATTCATTATTCTCGATGAAACAGATGCGGCACTCGACGAAGCAAACTCTCGTAAGTATGGAGATATGATTGAAAGCTTGGCTACTGAGTCAGAACTTATTTTGATTACACATAACCGAGAAACTATGGCTCGAGCAGGGAATATTTATGGGGTCACTATGGGCAAAGATGGTGTTTCAAAACTCCTTTCTATCTCATTTGATGAAGCATCGCGCGTTGCGAAATAGTTGACAAAAGTTATTTTATAAAGTATTATATTATCCAGGGAGGACTTTCCAGTGAGTTTACTGAATGCTGATATAGAGCTTCGTGCTCGAAAGTACCGCATGTTTATGTTCGCCGCTCTGACTGGTGCGACGATCGGGGCCCCGTGGGCAATCTTTACGATTTTCCCGCTGACCTCCATCCCGCTTGTCGTCATGGCGACTCTCGTCTCTGTCTTTTGTGGAGGATCGCACCTTGCTTTCCTTGTCGCATTTGCACTCGAGTACCTCGCGGTCTCTGCGCTTATCGCCGCGGGTGCCCTGTGGGCAGCACGACGGCAACAGTTCATCTAGTCAGCCGCGTTTCTTCGCGAAAAGCCCGACCTCTGGTCGGGCTTCGTCTTTTTAAACAAGCACCCAGTCGATTGTTCTGTCGTCAACATTTACTCCAACAAGACGCACTTTCACTTCATCACCAAGTGCAAATTTTTTCTTAGTATGTGAGCCTGTTATAGAATATGTTTTTTCATCAAACATAAAGTAGTCATCCCCGAGGTCCTTGATACGCACCATGCCTTCTATCTTTGTATTCACCTCTTCGATATAGACACCCCATTCGGTCATACCACTGATCTTGCCGGTAAATACCTCGCCAACTTTTTCTTTCATGTATTCGACTTGCTTCATGCGGATAGAGTCTCGCTCCGCTTCCATGGCAGCAATCTCTTTCTCCGTTGCTTTACGCAAAATGTTTTCGTATCGCACATAGAGATCATCTTTTTGTTTATTATGTTTAAGCGCATCTTGTAACACACGATGAATCATAAGGTCCGGATATCGTCTGATAGGGGAAGTGAAGTGTGTATAGTATTCAAACGCAAGACCAAAGTGGCCGATGTTTGTTGTGGTATATGTCGCTTTTGCCATAGAACGTAGAATGGCTGTTTTTACTGTTTGTTCTCCTGGTTTATCTTCGACCATGCGGATGAGTTTCTGGATATCTTTTGGAGAAATGTTTACAAGATCTTTCAATGTTTTAAATCCAAGCGCTTTAAGAAGGATAGAGAGACTCTCAAGCTTTTCTGGGTTTGGCTTGTCGTGAACTCGGTATACAGAGGTTTTTACTTCTGTGTTATGGGCCAAGAATTTTGCAACTTGCTTATTAGCAAGAAGCATAAAGTCTTCGACTATACGCATGGTTTCAAGCCGTTCTTTCTTAGTAATCTTTATCGGTCTCTTTGCTTCATCGAGTTCTATTTCTACTTCTTCGGTATCAAAATCAATCGCACCTTGGCGAGCTCTGTCTTTTCGCATGGCATGAGAAATAGTCTCAAGAATTTTAAGTTCACCATGAAGTGGGGACTTTAATTTTCCATCAAGTACTTGCTGAGCTTCTTGGTATGTAAAGCGTTTATCTG
>JAUIHD010000062.1 GCA_030432135.1 bacterium
TATATTGTGCTTGCGCCTGAACATCCGTGGACGCAAGAACTTTTAGAATATGCTGATAATGCAGAAGAAGTAAAAAAATATATTCAAGAAGCAGCAAAGAAAACAGAGATTGAGCGAACAGATGCAAAAAAAGAAAAAACAGGAGTAGAACTCAAAGGTGTCACCGCAGCAAACCCAGCGACAGGGGTAGAGGTTCCAGTATGGGTTGCAGACTATGTTTTGGCTCAATACGGAACAGGAGCGGTGATGGCGGTCCCAGCACATGATGAGCGAGATTTTGCTTTTGCAAAGAAATATGAGCTACCAATCAAGTATGTAGTACTCCCTCAAAGACCAGACCCGTCAAACCCACACGTGCCGGGGAAAGATGTAGTATTCCGTAATTCAATCATTGCCCTTGTTACAAATCTAAAGGATAATTCTGTACTAATTCTCAAATGGAAAAAACACCCGTGGACAACATTTGTTATGGGAGGCATTGAGGAAGGAGAAGATATGGTCGAAGGTGCTTTACGTGAGATCCAGGAAGAAACGGGATACAAAAATGTGAAATTTGTTAAGCAGATTTGTGGACCAGTACAATCTGAATACTATGCGGCACATAAAGAACAAAATAGAGTTTCTCACTCATATCCACTGTTATTTGAATTGATTGATGAAGAAAGAGAAGAGATAAGTGAAGAGGAGGCAGGTATTCACGATGTTGGATGGATGCCACTTGATAAAGTGAAGGCTGAAGATATAACACATATTGAAGCTGACGTTATCTTAGAAAGTCTTCGAAATGGAGAAAAAGCATATACAGGAGAAGGTGTTTTGAAGAATTCAGGAGATTTTGATAAGACTTCATCTCTTGAAGCGAGAGATAAAATTGCAGAAAAGTTCGGTGTAAAGAAGACTACCTATAAGCTCCGCGATTGGCTTCTTTCTCGACAGCGATACTGGGGTTGTCCAATTCCTATTGTTTATGATCCAGAAGGGAACCCTCATCCCGTCCCAGAAGAACAACTGCCGTGGATACTCCCAGAAGATGATATCGATCTTAAGCCCAAGGGTACATCACCGCTTGGTTCATCAAAAGAACTCGTTGAGAGAACCAGAAAAATATTTGGCGAAGGTTGGACGCCAGAAATAGATACAATGGATACATTTGTTGATTCATCTTGGTATTTTTTGCGCTACACTGATCCACACAACCAAAAAGAATTTGCTTCAAAAGAAAAACTCCATAATTGGATGCCGGTGAAAAGGTATTCAGGTGGTGCTGAACATACTACAATGCACTTATTATATTCTCGTTTTTTCCATAAGGCGCTATATGACCTTGGGTTGGTAAATGAAGCAGAGCCTTACGCAAGAAGAATGAATCGCGGTCTTATTCTCGGACCCGATGGAAACAAAATGAGTAAGTCCAAGGGCAATGTTATTGATCCAGACGAATTTGTAGAAAAAGTGGGAAGCGATACGGTAAAAATGTACTTGGCTTTTGTTGGTCCTTACAATGAAGTTGGTCAGTACCCGTGGGACTTGGGGGGAATTGCGGGACTCCGAAGATTTTTGGAGCGTTCTTTAAAACTTATGAAAAAGGTCGCTGATGGAGCAGAAGACTCTGAGGAGGTTATCACGTTGCTTCATGGTACGATAAAAAAAGTGACGACTGATGTTGAAGAGTATAAATTTAATACTGCGATCAGTGCACTTATGATTTTGCTAAATAGACTTGAAAAAGAAGACGTTGTATCTCCAGAAACGGGGGAATTTTTTGTAAGAATTCTTGCACCATTTGCACCACACCTCGCGGAAGAAATGTGGCAGGAGTATCTCGGTAATAAAGAGTCAGTGCACCTCACGGAATGGCCGAAATATGATGAGCAGAAGATACAGGAAAAGACAGTTACCTATGCTATTCAAGTAAACGGCAAAACTAGAGCTACAGTTGATGTTGAAAAGACCTTGACAGAAAACAAAATTATTGAAATTTCCATGCAAAGTAAGGGGGTAAGAGAGCGAATAGAAGGGAAAGAAATTCTCAAAAAAATCTTTATTCCTGGGCGTTTAATTAACTTTGTAGTAAAGGAATAATTGGTTTTGACAAAAATACAATATATGTGTTATTGTCAACCCTATAAATATTAAGAAATTGTTGTAATATTATTATGCCTAAAAAGAAAACTATCATTACGTTCAAACCAAAGCAGGTTGTAAAACGACTACTTTCCGCACTTCCTGATAGGGCAAAGGACGTGGTCACGGGGCGTTTTGGACTTGGGACAAGCACAAGCCGAATGACTCTTGAAAAGATAGGGGAAAAGTACGGTATCACTCGAGAGCGAGTACGACAGATTGAAAATTATTCAATTACCAACATCCGAAAATCAGACGCGTACAAAAAGGAAAAGGAAGTTTTTGATGAACTCGCAGGAATCATCAGCGAGATGGGTACAATGATCACTGAAGACGAAATTCTCAAACATCTTTCAGATGATAAATCTACACAGAACAATCTCCACTTCCTCCTTGTTGTTGGCGACTTGTTTTTCAAGGAAAAAGAAAATGACCAATTTCATCATCGATGGTATGTCGACAAGAAACTTGCTAAGTCTATTGAGACAGCACTCCGTAAGCTGTATGAAGGAATCCCAGATGACGCACTTATTCCAGAATCGGAAATGATCGAATCATTCCTACATCACATTGAAGATGTTTCAGATACATATCGAAACGAAGAGATCCTTAAGCGCTGGCTTTCCGTTTCTAAGAAGATTGGTAAAAACCCACTTGGTGACGCCAACTGGATCGATTCATTGCTCGTCTCCGGCTGCTTGATTTACCGTAGCTTCCACATCAAGCGAAGAGTTTTGATGTACTGACTCGGAATCAGAAGCAATGGCTTGTTCAGTTGCTTCAATTTCACTGGGCCAAAC
>JAUIHD010000063.1 GCA_030432135.1 bacterium
TTCTATTACGTCTCCTACCTGCACTTTACCCTCCAAAATACGTCGAGCTACTGCCCCTTCAACCTTTTCTGTAACCACGCGCTCAATAGGTCGGGCGCCGAATTTAGGATCACTTCCGACAGAAACAAGGTAACTCACCAGATCAGGAGCGTACACAAGCTTATACCCCCTCTCCTCAATACGATTTTGGAGCTTACCGAGCATTTTTTCTGCTACAAGCTCAAGATCACCTGATCCGAGCGGATGAAATACGACTACTCCGTCGAACCTGTTAAGAAGCTCTGGTCTAAAAAGATTTTGAGAAATAATATGATCAACTATTTCATCACGGATATCAGTAGCTCCGTCTTTCATAATGCGTTCATAGATAAGATCACTCCCCGCGTTTGACGTTGCAATGATAATTGTATTTCGTGCATTTACTCGTTCTCCACGCATATCTGAAAACATGCCTTCATCGAGAATTTGTAAAAAAAGATCGTGCACTTCTCGGTGCGCTTTTTCAAATTCATCAAGCAACACAATGCCGTAAGGATTCTCTCGCAACTGAGAAGAAAGGAGGCCCGATTTTTGCGTAGTATAGTCTCCAATCAATCGAGTAAGTGAACCCTCACCACTAAACTCAGTCATATCAAAACGCATCATATTCTCCTCGCCCCCAAAGAAAACGGAAGCAAGTGAACGAGCAACTTCTGTTTTACCAACACCAGTTGGACCAAGGAACAAAAACGATCCAATAGGCTTGTTCTGGTCACGAATACCAGAACGTGATCGACGAAGTGTCTCAGCAATAGAATTGACCGCCTGATCTTGCCCGGCAACTCGCGCATGGAGCAAGTTTTCAAGTTCAAGCAATTTTGTTTTCTCTTCGTCTGTCACGACTGTACCCGGAACACCAGTCTTGGCTTCAATCACATGATCAATATCACTTCTTAAGACAACTGCACGCTTCTCACTCCGTGCATACGAAGAAAGCTCGTAGAGAAGTGTTTGTATTCGTGCTGACTGTTCTTGTGGACTAAAGAGCTGGGTTACTTTCTGAGTAAGATCTCGAATAGCGGTATATGTAAAAAGAGAACCTGTTTTCTGTTCAACATGCCGCGCCTCTGCTTTTGCAAACTCAAGCAATAGAGATTCTACATGATGCGTAACAGAAACAGTGTCAAACATTTCAGCAACATGAGCCTTATTCCTAAACTGAGATTCAAACACCTGACTATCAACCAAACCTACAACCTGAACAACCGGAGAGGTAATAAAAGTTCTCAAAAGTTCTAGAATGTCTATAGAAAGTGTTTTCCCGGCTGCGAGAAACGATCCAAACTCTGGAATAACCACGATCATTTCCTCTGCCTTTGCGAGTTCAGTAAACATGCGAAGTAGTATCTCTTCTGCATCCTGTCGATCGTTTGTTTCAGCAAAAATTCTATCGTGGTATAGAAAATAAACTCTCTTTTGTTCAAGTTCTGGATAAATTCTTCCTGACTCTATTTTCTTTTGTAATAAGAAGATAGGCTCCATACGAGCATACTCTGTATCCCCAATTACAATGACGTTTGCAGTATGGGTTTTAGCAAGTGCCTGTTCTATTTTTTCTGTCTCTTCTTTGAAAAGAGACTCCTGCATGGTGAAATCTTCATATCCAGGAACCTCATGTACCGGAAGTGCAAAGCGCTTAAAAAAAGATATCTCACCAAGAGACCACGTCTTTCCAATACTTGGAATATTCCTAAGAGACTCTCGAGACCACCACCTTTGATCTTTTATCTTTTCCTTACGAATACGAACTACCCACAAAAGTACTTCGAGAAAAATCTCAGATGTAATACCATAACTAAATAAGAATTCTTTAAATTCTTCATCTTTCTCAATCATATATGTTGCAAGTCCTCCAAGAGAGAGTTGTATCGCATCATAATCAAGATTTTGCGGAATAACTATATGACTCTTTCGATCAAGGAACAGTTTTACATCTTGCTCAGAAATACCGAGTCGTCGTCGTAACTCAGCACCAAATGTAGAAGAAAAAAGGCCGCGAACAGCATCAACACCTTCTGACGCAATGAGTAAGTCGGCAAGATCAAAAGAGAGAATAACCTTTCCTTCTGTACTTTTCTCTATCTTATCTATATTCGCAAAATATTTTGAACGTAAATATGCTTCAAACATAAATAGAAGCAGCCAAAAGCCCGCACTCAAAAAGAAAATACTGTACAAAAGGTCTCTGTATTCTTTATAAAAGATAACTAAAGATAAGGTTGCAATAATAACAACTCCCAGACCAAGCAATATTATTCTTCTTTGCCGAAACGAAATCCTTTCCTCAACAAAAATAACTGTCTCGAAAGTTCGTAATTTTCTTCTAATCTGTGTCCACGTCATACATATTTAAAATAATAGCCGCACCCCGACAAGTAGTGATAGTATTCCGACAAGCGGCGCCACAATCCAGAAAATCGAAAATAAAATACCGACTAAAAGCGTTCCAATAATAAAGACAAGCCCCATGGTAATTGTAACCAGGCGAGCAACGAGACCAAAAATACGCATGAGTATATTAAGAACAAGTGTCTCAAGCAATTCACTCATAAACATCTTTGGCTTCTCCTGAAGATTGTGCCAGGGTTTAAATAGGGTGCGTATCAAGAGAGTGATGGAGAAGAAATGGAAAAAGAACC
>JAUIHD010000064.1 GCA_030432135.1 bacterium
TGTATTCTTGGAATAGATAGTGATACCGCGTTCTTTTTCAAGTGTATTCGAGTCCATGCTCACACCTTCCTCAACCATTCCCGTCTCACGCATAAGAGCATCAGTAAGCGTAGTCTTACCGTGGTCAACGTGTGCAATGATGGCGATGTTTCTAATTTCCATACCTTTTATATTCAAAGTTAAGAGGGTCAATTAAAGCATACAATTGCACTTCTGGGAAGGTTTTTAATGTCGTCCACTAAAATCTATTACTTCGCAAGATCAAGAGTTTCATCAATTTTAATACTAGAGACAAACTCGTCGACGTGACTCACCAGTATCATTGCCCCCTCATATGCATCGAGTGCCTTAGCGATAGCTGGTATATGTCTGAAGTTTATGTGATTAGTTGGTTCATCAAGTATTAACAGACCCGGTCTCTCTAGTACTAATCGTGCGAAAGCAACAAGACCCTTTTGCCCTTCTGATAAATGACCTATTTTTGTATGCATCATTTCTCCAGTGATCAAAAAACCTGCGGCAGTAGAACGTATCTTTTCTTCATGCGGCCTCTCCATAGAAGACACAAGCGATTCATACACTGTATCTTCAAAATTTAATGTTGAAAAATCCTGTCGATAATACCCGATTTTAACACCCTCTTTAAGTACAACACCTTTAGCGACACCTCTTGCAACTGATTCCAGAAGAGTACTCTTTCCTATACCATTTGGTCCTTTCAATAGTAAATGCTGTTTTTTCTTTAACACAATGTCTGCTTTTCGATCAACGGGTTTATGTGTCTTTTGATTTATTATAGTGAAGCTGGAAATAGTTATAATGTCTCCCACTAGATCATCTTGCGCAGGGATGATAAACGGGCGAATAGTTTTATCTTCTCTTCTCACATCCACTTTCTCTTCTTCCAAAATTTCTGCGCGCTCCCTCATTTTTTTCGCCACCAATCTCATTTGCCCCCCTTTATTCGCAAAGAAGTTCGCCTTGTCTTTATTGGCTTGAATCTCTTTCGCCAGCTGCGCATTTTTTCTGTTTTCTTTTTCAATACGTGCTGATATTTCTCTTAGAAGGTCAAAATAGTTTCCTGCATACTGTTCCACTTTACGGGTAAAGACATCAAGATATAGGACGCCATCTGTAAACGAGTTAAGGAATTCAGCATCATGCGAAATAACTAAACATGTTTTTTTATAACTTTTAATAAAGTCAGTGAGGTGCTCAATCCCTGCGGTATCTAAATTGTTTGTTGGCTCATCAAGCAACAATATATCTGGATTTTGTATAAGTGCCGATGCAAGCAAAAGACGTGCTTGCTGTCCACCAGAAAAACTGTCTACAATACGATCATGTGGGGCATGTAAATTAACAACATCAAGCACTGCATCAATACGTGGATCGATATCGTATACTTTTTCACTAAAACATTTTTCAAAAAATTCTCGGACAGTAAGCGAGAGTTCGTCCCGCGGTATTACTTGTCGAGAAATCGCTACCGTGGTCCCCCGATCCATATGTATTTCTCCATCTTCAGGAGAAATTGTCTTTGTAATCAACTTAAAAATAGTACTTTTACCAGCACCATTTTGGCCCATAATGGTAATCTTTGAACCTCTACGAACAGAAAAATTTACCTCTTCTAGAATAGGTTTGTTATGACTATATTCAAATGATACGCTGTTAAACCTAACAACAACTTCTCCCTGAGACATGCGCACAAGAGTAACATTATTGCTCCAGACTGCCTACCCTACTAATTCCCCAGAAAAATTATTCTCTTTGTGTTTCTCCAAAGTAATCAAATAATGCATTTACTCCAGCCAGATTTCTTTCCCATTCAATACTGTCACGTGTCTCAAGCTCAACAGTAACGGCAGGGATACCGATAGAAGCAAGCCATCCTTCGGCGTCTCCCGTGATCTCGTATGCGTCAAATTTTTCCACTGTATTATAGTCCGCCGCCTGTGCGTAGAGATTCATAATATCGAGTGTAGCTGGCAGAATACCCTCTTCACATTCAGATGCGTAGACTGTGTTTGCTTTACTGTGCCAAAATACAACTGATTCTGGATTGTGTATTTCAACAAAATTTTTCAGTGCCACCGCTTCTGGTTCTGAAAACGGATCTTCCCCGGCACTCACTATGCGCCCCTGCCATGTGCTTTCCGGTGCCCACTTACAATCGAAGTTTCGGTTAAGGTCAACACCATTTACATTAAAGCGGCCGGGTTTTGTTTCTTCTACAGAAGATGGAGTATCGCTCGCAAGAAACCTTCCTTCCTTTCTAATCACTTTATACAATCCGTCTGGATTGAGATTTGGAATGATAGAGATAGTAAGATCTTCTGGAATACGTGTCTCATCTTCATCAAAATAGTCGATAAATTTATATGCGAGTAACACACTGTTCCATTCATATCCTCCGTGGATACCACCAACAAAGAGTAAATGTTTTTCTCCATCTCCAAATGTATACGCTTCTATCTCTCGTGCCTCCACAGAAGCACCGATGACTTCTATTTTTTTCGTAAGCTGCGGTGATTCTGGAACAACGACAACTTCTTCTTGTTTTTCTGGCTTAAACACAAAGAATCCAATGATGATGAGGGTAGCAATGCCAACTCCTATTGCTATTTTCTTTGACACAGGCGTGAAATTTAGTTTG
>JAUIHD010000002.1 GCA_030432135.1 bacterium
TATTTATTTTTATCCAAAGGACAATACGTCTGGGTGCACAAAAGAGGCCTGTAGTATTCGTGATAAATGGGGAGAATATACAAAGCACGGCATAAAAGTACTCGGTATTAGTAAAGATTCAGAAAAGAGTCATAAAAACTTTAGGGATAAATATGAACTTCCTTTTACACTCTTGGTAGATACTGACAAAAAAGTGATCAAGAAATATGGAGCAGAAAAAGCAGTCGGTACGAAACGGATTTCATATCTCGTGAGTCCGCATGGCACTATTGTCGAGGTGTATGCAAAAGTAAATACTGAAACACATGGACAAGATGTGCTAAAAAATTTTCTTAACATAAGTGAGCTCGAATAAGACATGGCGAAAATTTCTTTTATTTCTCTCAATATAGAAACGAATCGTCATCTTGATAAAGTCACCAATCTTATAAAAGAAATAAGCCCGGATGTTATATGTCTCCAGGAAGTAATAGATACAGACTTGCCCGTACTCGCGACGGAGCTTGGATATGACTTCGAATATGCACCAATGGGCCATAGTTTTTTGGTAAACGGTGAAATGCTTGGGATTGCTATATTAAGTAAGGGAAAATTGAATGAGGTAAAACGTGAGTATTATGTGGGAGATGAGAAAAATTTACCTGTTCAAGAAAACGCAGAAGTTGATCATCATAGTAGGTGCTTGCTCCATGGTGTATATGAAAAAGGCGGAGTAAAATTTCATATTGGTAACACACATTTCCCTAAATCTCCTAACGGAGAGACGGACGAAAGGCAACGTGAAGTTTTTAAGGACTTTCTTCCAATACTTACGCAATACAATGATTTTATGTTTTCTGGTGATTTTAATGCGCCACGTGGCAAAGAAATATTTACTTGGATTTCGGAGAAATTTACAGATAATATCCCACAAAAATATACAACAAGTATTGATAAGAATTTACACAGAGCAGGGGATTTACAGCTATTGGTAGACGGATTATTTAGTACACCGCAGTATCACATGACAAACGTACGTCTTGCTGATGGTGTGAGTGATCACCTTGCCATCCTTGCTGAGATTGAGAAATTTGTTTAACAATTTACACAGTACCCTGGGTAACTAGGGCTCTCGCTTATGTGAGGTCTACATGCTCCAGCGACGCAATAATAGACAGAACTGTTTACGCCAAAACCAGTTGCCCACGTCTCATCAGGAACCTGACATTCAGAAAGTGGCCCACCAACCGGGCAAAAGCGAATACTGATTTGATAAATTCTTTCTCCATGGTTGTCTGTATCCGCCCAGTTATCCCAATCGTACACACTCTTTGGCCATGGAGCTTTTGGCCAGTTTGTCGAACTTTCTCCTGCCAAGTATACGTTAAGGTCTGCTGGTAGGTCCCTATTGGCATCCGGAGGATACCCATCATGATCATCATAGTAAAATTCGAGAGCTGTGCGCATGGTGTGGAACTCTTGTTTGGCACGATTAAGGAAGGTGCTATCTTTTGCTTCTTGTATACTCCCAACAACCATTGTGCTTAAAAAGCCTAGAATGGCAACCACAACAAGAAGCTCTATAAGGGTGAACCCTTTTTTCATAGTGTAAAGCATATCATTGACGGTGATTGAATTAAAATAGCTTTTGCAGTATCTTTGTGAACGTATTGCCGGATCGTCTAATGGTAGGACGACGCACTCTGGATGCGTTAATCTTGGTTCGAGTCCAAGTCCGGCAGCAAATTTGAGATAGGTTCGGAGTCTAAAGAGGGTTGTATTAAAGGTATTTATAACACTAGTTCGAAACTGAAAGAAGTGTACCTTTCTAGGAATTCAGATTTGTTACAATTAAATCATGATGAAGCACCGAATATACTCAATGAGCTTTGCTAGCGTTTATCCTCACTACATTACTAAAGCAAAGAAAAAGCATTGTACCAAAAAAGAAGTTGATGAAATAATTCAGTGGCTCACAGGATATAGTCAAAAACAATTAGACACAATATTGAAAAACGAAACAGATTTTGAGACCTTCTTTAAAAATGCGCCAGAGTTAAACCCTGCGAGAAAATTGATCACGGGTGTGGTATGTGGTGTGAGAATCGAAGATATTAAGGAAAAAACCATGCGAGAGATTCGTTACCTAGACAAACTCATTGATGAATTAGCGAAAGGGAAGACAATGGAGAATATCTTGAGGAATAAATAAAGGACCTGACTTCGTCCAGTAATCGCAACTAGTTTTTTCTGTATACTGTATCTATGTATCCTCTAGAAAAATTCTATATATATTTTTCGCCACATACGGCACATACAATTGAAATTGACGGGGTCGTATATCCTACACTCGAGCATGCGTATCAGTGCCAGAGATATACTGACAAGAATATTATTGAAGAAATTAGAAGTGCACGCAGTGCAGTCAAAGCATGGGAAGCTTCTTCAAAATATAAAAAGCTACAGATTCCAGAGTTTAAGAATGAGGACTACAAGCTCAAAGTTATGGAAAAACTCATGAGGCTGAAAGCAGAACAACATGAAGAGATTAGACAGGCCTTGCTTGATTCAGGAGATCTAAAAATCGTGAAGCACATAGTGACATACCCACCTGGTGATGGCTTTTGGGATGACGGTGAAGACGGTAGTGGCTTGAACCATATCGGCAGAATGTGGATGGAGATTAGACAAGATCTGCGGAAATAGTATTTCTCCAGATAGTCAGCTTTGTTTTGTTATAATGGGTATATGTTCAAAGAGTATATCGCATACATAAAAGACAACCCAGAAGGATACTGGTTTAAGCGAAAGGTTTTTGGGTGGGGGTGGGTCCCGGCAAAGTGGCAAGGGTGGCTTGTTCTTTTTGTATATTTATTTGTGCTAGTCAGTCTAGCGTTTACCATCGATGATAATTCTACGAATAGAGAAATTGTTTTTATGCTCTTGCTACCTTTTGTGCTGCTCACCATAGCGCTTATACGTATTTGTTATAAAAAAGGTGAAAAACCAAGATGGCAGTGGGGGTTTCCTAAAGAAAGATGATAATTAAGATACAGAAAACTTCATCAACACATCATATATTTTCGTATATTCGTAAAGATGGCACGGGTGAAGAGAAAGAACTCGAGTCAAAGTCATTTCTACTTCACGATCTTCTACATTTTTGTGTTGAGTCTGAGGCGCACACTGAAGACGGTTTTTTCGGGGCACTTAAAAAAGGGAGAACACTCAGTTCTCTTCGTTCTCTAAATGAGAGTGAAAATAAGAACATGATGGTCATTGAGCAGATTGTCGGGGCTTTGACCGGAATCACGAAAGGGGCCGATGTATCGCATTCGTATGAATACCTGAGAGATCTTTGGAAAGTTGAGGGTACGGACGCCCCAGAATTTTTCACCAAAGATTTTATCTCTCGCGTCGAGGATATGTATAGACGTATAATAGGTAAATGGAAGTCGGTTCCATTTGGAGAGACGATGGTATTAGAATCTAATATATAAATATATGGCAGAGAAAATGAAGACAACTAAAAATAAAAACAGTGTGTCGGCTTTCTTAAACTCAATTGAAGACGAACAAAAGAGAAAAGATTCAAAAGAACTTCTAAAAATATTTAAAGAAGTTACAAAAATGAAACCATATATGTGGGGAGACGCCATTATCGGCTTTGGAGATTATGAGTACTCAAGAAAAGATGGAAGTAAACACGGATTTTTCCGAACAGGATTTTCTCCTCGGAAACAGAACTTGACTGTATATATTATGCCGTCGCTCAGTACATACGCCGCGGAGCTTAAAAAGATTGGTAAACATAAGACAAGTGTGGCATGTTTGTATTTTAATAAACTTACTGACATCGACGTGTCGATTCTCAAAAAAATGATCAAAGCGTCTTTGGTAGAGATGAAAAAACGATACGGATAGGTGCATCTGTGAATTTCTCCTGTTGTTTTTCGTGCTACTATTTTCGTCATGAAGATGCGTATTGATAGCAGGACTATCTTGTACTTTATTTTGGTTATAATTGCAGCAAGCGGATTTCTCTTCACGCTTGTTATGCCATCGCCGGAAGGCTTTTACGCATTTATTGCAGTCATCGCATTTACTGGCTTTTGTGTTTCGGCAAATATTTACGATACAAAACAGGCGGGGAAACAGCTTGTTTGTCCTACGGGCTCTGATTGTAATGCTGTAGTGAATAGTAGGTACTCAAAATTTTTCGGCGTTTCGCTTGAAAAATGGGGGCTGGCATATTTTGGCTTTATAACGCTTACATATCTTGCGCTTATTTTTTCAAGAGACATTTTTAGTCCATCAATGCTCACGATAGTGGTGCTATTTTCTGTCGCTGCCGGAATATTTTCTTCATACCTACTTTTTATTCAGGCATTTGTCTTAAAGAAGTGGTGTATCTGGTGCATCTTGACCGCCATGATTTCTCTTGCTGTGTGTGTTATTTCTTTGGTAAGTGCAAATGTTGCAGTTGAATTTTTGGCGGGTATTCAGGATATTCTTCTTATGGTTAAGTATCTCGGTTTCTGTTTCGGTGTTGGAGGCACAACTGCTTCTGTATTCTTGTTTAAGCGGTTCCTTGAGGACTCATCCATTGATGAAAAAGAGTTACAGAGTATTAGAGAAGTTTTTGAACTTGTGTGGACTGGTTTTGTGCTGGTCATTGTGAGTCAGTTTGCCTTTTTTGTTATAGACCCTACTATGCTTGCTACATCAGTGCCCGCTATTGGAGAGATGATAGCCCTACTTGTCTTTGCAATTTCAGCAGCAATTTTGTTAATTATTTATTCACCGTTTCTTATCTATGTGCCTTTCCATAAAGTAAATAAAGACCATAAGAAATTCGCCTTTCTGTCATTACGGAATCCGACGCTTACATTGGGAGGTATCGCGCTTGTGTCATGGTATTTCGCATTTTTTATGAATTTTATAACAGACATAGCACCGTCAACCCTAGTAGCCATTTTTATGGTAGTACTTCTCTCTACCGCGCTATTTGTTGCGTTGTGGGATAAGAGTTTGCACGCAAAAGAACAAAAAATATAACTAAATTAGTGGTGTTTAATACCTTTTATACAATATATTTTATATTAGGTATAATTTATGTATTGAGATATAATCTCAACCAGTTCGTTTTAATGGTGTAATTTACGCAATATATGGCAGATTTAAAAGCACTGTGTATGAAATGTAGGGATGATAACAATAAGCCTACAATGCAGGTTATGAACAATCCAACAGTTCAAGAAAAAAATAACCGCTATTCAGCAAAAGGTACATGTGCAAATTGTGAAGGAAATATGTTCAAATTTCTTTCAAAAGATGATGCAGAGAAACTAAAATAATAAAATGCCCCCAAGGGGGCATTTTATTATTAGGTGTTAATAATTTTTATCTCTTTCAATACAAACAGTAGGTTAGCCCCAAAATAAACAAGATTATATTGAATAAAATACCAAAATCTTATATCTGATATACTTATAGATATATAAATAGAATATAGTAGGCATATGAACAAAACATCTCTTATTACCATAGTTGGAGTTATCGCGGTGTTACTTTTGAGTTGGCTTTTCTTTTGGCGTGATAATCCAAATGTTTCGGTTCCAAAGGAGGACTCAGGAGTGGTAGAAGATTCAGGTGTTCTTATCACCGCAAAGCATGAATATAAGGAAGGTGTTCACACTATAGCAGGGGAAGTCGGGTTACCAACCCCATGTCATATACTTGCAACTGACTACATAATGAAAAGTGGTCCGCGCGAAGTAGTGCTTACCTTTGAATCATCAACGAAAGCAGATGCGTGTGCTCAGGTCATTACTCCAGCTCGATTTAAAATAGATTTTAAGGCCACTGAAGACGCTGCTATTTCTGCGCTATGGAATGGTAAAAAAGCAGAGCTTAATTTGATCCCTGTAGGAGAGGGAGAGACACTTGATGAGTTTGAGATGTTTATTAAGGGGTAATTATTTGTCATGACCGCACGGGCAAAATTCATTCTATTTATTCTTCTACTTATCATTGTGCTTATCGGCCTTTTCATTTTCGGAAAGGATTTACCAAATGATGATCCTAATACTACCGGAGATACAATAGATGGTTTGATGCTTGGTGATGAAGCAAGTGTGGAGGAAACGGTTGATATGGGTACGACTACTGCTACATATTTTACAGAAAAACTTCGAGAAAAATTTACTGAAGAGATTGGGCAACCAATAGAAGGGATAGAACCGGGTATGTTGCTTGCGGCGTATAGCTCTTTTGAACCGAATGACTTTGAGGGTGTAGAAGCAATTCAGGGTATCTATAATGTGGTAGAGGGAGAACTTTTGTTTGAACAAATAGAAACGCCAGAGCATTCTGCAGCACGCGCTATTTCAGAAGAGGGTATGTCTACATTATTCCTCAACCTTACAAGTAGGCTCGACATACAGGCAACTACTACAGAGGCGGTAGACATGTTACTTGAAAGCTTTGAAAGAAGATCTGACGAAGAATAATGCAAGAATCACTCATTTATTCTCAATATATAAGACCTGATTGGGCGCCGCCCTCATGGGTGTTTGGTCCTGTTTGGTCAGTACTTTATATATTGATCGCTATTTCTTTTGGGTATGTATTCTATCTGTTTTTAAATGGGAAAATAGGTAAAAATATCGTACTTCCATTTGCACTCAATATCATCTTTAATATTTTATTCATAACCATTCAGTTTGGGTTGCAAAATAATGTTTTGGCAGCGGTTGATATTTTGCTTGTCCTCGGAACTCTTATTTGGGGTATGAAGGTGGTGTATAGCAAAGCAAAATGGGTAACGTATGTTAATATCCCATACCTACTTTGGGTTGGCTTTGCAACGGTGCTGCAAATCACAATTACAATTTTGAATATTTAGACTATGTGCATAACTTTATGCATTGTCTATTGGCCGTTTGCTATTATTAGAAAGTAATAATTTATATTTTATCTATGGATCTTTCTATTTTTTATGCAAAATTGTTTGGGTTTTACTTCTTACTCATGGGGCTGATCTTCGTATGGAGAAGAGAGTCTATCATGCCTATCTTTGAGGAGTTTGCAGGCAAAAAGACGCTCATGTTTGTTATCGCTGTCTTTGAAATACTTGCTGGGCTTGCAATCATTGTCTCACATAATATCTGGGAATATGATTTCCGTATCGTCGTAACTCTTATAGGTTATTGGTTACTTATTGAAGGTGTACTTTATTTATTGCTTCCGGGACGAACGGGCAAGAAGGTTATAAAGAATGTTGTAAAGGTTTTTAGTCGTCCTGGATGGTATATTTCAGGAAGCTTTGTAGGGATCATTCTAGGTATTTATCTATTGAATGCTGCTTACATGTTCTAAAAAGTCTTTGTGAGCTTGCACTAAATAATGGTTGGATATCTTATTGTTGTTGCCTTACTGATTATATTTGATGCATTATGGCTCTCTTTTTTCATGGCGGATTTCTATAAAAAACGCCTAGGACATATTATGTCTGAAAAAGTACATATTGTGTCTACGGTACCTTTTTATTTGATATATGCGCTTGCTATTTTAGTGTTTGTTGTGTGGCCTAGTGAGGTGTACGCATACACATATCTCTCTACGGCGTTCAGAGGTGCATTTCTTGGTTTGACTGCGTACGCTGCGTACGATTTTACAAATCAGGCAACAGTGAAGGGATGGTCTTGGTCACTTACCTTTATCGATCTTTTGTGGGGGGCTTTTATGACAGGGGCTATTTCTTTTCTTGTGGTATTGGGGTAAGGTGAATCTATGCTTATTGCCCGTAATCTGGTAAAAAAATATGACTATAAAACCATCTTTAAAGATGTCTCTTTTTCTATTGAAAAGGGGCAGAGGGCAGCACTTGTGGGGCCAAATGGTATCGGCAAAACAACACTTTTAAAAGTACTTGCTCGTATAGAGGAATATAATGAAGGCAGTATAGAGATCCATCCAGGTTTACGAATTTTATATGTACCACAAACGCTTTCAGCCTCGGGTAATAAAACTATTCAGACTTATATATATGACGTGGCTCAATTTGAAGTTGAAGCATATAAAATAGAAGCCATGCTTCATGGGTTTGGCATGGGGCGCATTTCACTTGATACAAAGATTTCTGATTTGTCTGGTGGTCAGAAAAGAAAAGTTGCACTGATTGCCACACTCCTTACTCCCGCTGATTTATATTTGTTTGACGAACCAACAAATGACCTTGATATCGAAGCGCTTGTATGGTTTGAGGATTATCTTGTCCGTAAAAATAAAACCGCTATCATTGTTTCTCACGACAGAATTTTTCTTGATAATGTTACTGACAGGATTTTTGCTTTTGATCTAAAGGACAGAACGATCACTGTAACACGAGGTAAATACAGCAACTATCTTGTAGATATGGAAAAGAAAGAGGCACGTGAAAAGCTTGAATATACATTACAACAAGAAGAAATTAAGCGCCTTGAAGGGCTTGTGAAAGATAAGCAAGAGGCTGCGAAGAAAGGAGCTAAATGGCAGCCTAATGATAATGACAAGATTCTTCGTGGATTTAAAAGGAACCGAGCAGCTCGATCTGGGAGAGAAGCACAGGTATTTATCCGTCGTATTGGACGTATCGATCGTATGGATCAGCCACTTGAAAAAGTGTCTCTCACTATTCCACTTGATGCGGAGCAGGAGCGTGGTTCTGCTGATATAGAGGTAATTAAAATGGTTACTGGATATGAGACATTCTCTACAGAGCCGATAACACTTGATATACCATACGGAACACGGATTGGGTTTGTTGGTAGAAACGGAACTGGAAAGTCGACTATCTTGAAAACAATTGTAGGGGGCCGTGAGCCAAAAGAAGGGGAAGTGGTTCGTGGGCAAGGGGTGCGTATTGGTAATGTGACACAGGAGCACGATAACCTATCCTCCAAAGATACATCTTTGAAATTTCTTAAAAACAATACAACTTTTCGAGAACACGAGATATATAATTTGTTAAAAAAATTCGGGGTTGATGAAGACTATATAAAACAACCAATTGGAATTTTAAGTAGTGGAACAAAAACACGCCTTCTTTTGGCTCTATTCGCAGCACAATCAGTAAATGTACTTGTGCTTGATGAGCCGACAAATCATCTCGATATTGAAGCAATAGAAGCTTTGGAAAATCTTCTTGAAACATACGAAGGTACTGTTATTTTGGTGACGCATGATAGGGCGCTTTTGGAACATACAAAACTTGATAAAACATATATGCTCACAAAAGAAGTAGATAGTGGCATGGAAAAAACAACAGTTAAGAAAATAAAAAGCTACACTGAGTATGTCGCAGAGACAGAAAAAACAGCAGAGAAGCTAATGCGAATTATATAGAATATGGGATCTAAGAAAAAAGTCTGCATCGTCATCACTCAACCTGAATGGGGTGGGGCACAGCGATATGTACATGATTTAGCACAAGGACTTTCAGAACTTTTTAGAGTGACGGTTGCCACTGGTCGTGGTGAACCAGTGTTACTACAAAAACTAAATAAGAAAGGTATTACAACATACCAGTTTGCACATATTGTCCGCGCTATCAGGCCGCTTGAAGAAATTTACGCTTTTTTTGAATTAAGGAACTATTTTAAGGAAGGGAAATTTGATGTGGTGCATTTAAACAGTAGCAAGATCGGAGTGCTTGGTGCTGTTGCGGCAAAAAGCGCAGGAGTGAAGAAGGTTGTATTTACTGCGCACGGGTTTCATTTTAACGAAAAGATGTCTGTTTTTGGAAAAATATTTTCTCTATGTGCTACATGGTTTGGTTTTTTGTTCACCGATAAAGTTATAGCAGTTTCTGAATACGATAGAGCGTTAGCACTCAAGTATCACATATGCTCTTCAGAAAAAATAACAACTATTCATAATGGAATAGATATTGAGAAAGAAGCATTTCTTTCAAAAGAATCTGCGAGAGCTTTTTTCAAGACCAGGGGTGTAGCTATACATGAAGACGTAAAAATAATTGGTGCTATTGGAAACCTTTATAAAAATAAAGGGTTTATATATCTAGTCGAAGCAATAGCAAAATTAAAACAAGATATTGTGTGTGTAATTTTGGGTGAAGGAGAAGAACGAAATAAAATAGAAAAACTTATTAAAAAATATGACCTTCAAGACAGGGTGTATCTTTTAGGTTTTATTGAAAATGCTGAACAGTATCTTAAAGGATTCGATGTATGCGTATCGAGTTCACTCAAGGAAGGGTTGCCGTATAATTTGCTTGAAGCGCATATGTTGTCAGTGCCTATAGTAGCAACACGTGTTGGTGGTGTGCCTGAAATTGTCGGAGAACAAAACGGTGTCTTAGTAGAACCAGAAAAATCAGATGATCTCGTACACGCAATACAAACAGTCCTTTCTCAACCAAAAGAGTATATGCCGCGAAAAGGCAAATTCTCACTTTCACATATGATACATGAGACAATAGGTGTATATGAAAAATAAGAAAATTACTGTTTCTGATAATTTTCAAAAAAAGTATTCATATATACTTTCCGAACCAACTGGTAAGAATTTTCGGAATGATTTTCGGCCAGATCTTACACCGAAAGAAATGCTAAAACTCGGAGTATTTGGCGGGGCATATTTTATTGGGGTTAAAGGTTTAATACCGAAGGATCTACCGAAAAGTTGGTTTGCTGGAGTAAAGCTTTCACCCGACGAAGAGAAGCACGGAGAGTTGAATTATTTTAAAACGCGTGCCAGTCAGCCACTTTCTGTGTGGAAACAAAAAGGATGGATTAATAAACAAGATCCGCACGGATGGTTCCAGTGGTACTCTCGGTATTATCTCGGAAGGCGGAGTGATGACGATGATCGACAAATAAAAAGATGGAATGCAATGCGACGACATGTTGGACAAATAAAAGCACATTGTCGGGAAGGAGATGTACATTGTAGACCGCGCCAAAGACAGGTACTTTTGCATTGGGCGTACGATAGTCGTAAGATGTGATTGATATGGCAAAAGAAACGGTGGTGTTTGGAGGGGGTTGTTTCTGGTGCACCGAAGCGGTGTTCTCTCGGCTTAAGGGGGTTATTAGTGTAGTACCTGGATATTGTGGTGGTGAGGGCGAACCAACATATTTGAATGTTGTGCAAGGGGATACGGGATATGCTGAGTCAATAAAAATAGAATTCAATCCAGAAGAAATTTCATTTGAAGATTTACTTTCTGTATTTTTTGGAACGCATGATCCGACCACGCTGAATCGACAAGGAAATGATGTTGGTACACAGTACCGATCTGTTATTTTTTATACAAACCAATCTCAGAAAGAAAAGGCTGAACAGATTATAAAGGAAATTGACGAAGCACATGTATATAAAGACCCTGTAGTTACAGAGGTAGTGCCATTTGTGAAATTTTTTGAAGCAGAAGATTATCATAAAGAGTATTATGAAAATAATACTCGAGCACCATACTGCTCAATTGTTATTGAACCAAAACTTGAGAAACTTAAAAAGAATTTTAAAAAACTGATGAAATAATATGAACGAAGAGGACATTAAACAAAAACTTACTCCTGAAGAATACAAAGTACTTCGTGAAAAAGGTACTGAAGCTCCTGGGTCAGGAATATATCTTCATGAAAAACGTGACGGAATATACAAATGCAAAGTATGCGGTAACCCACTATTTGCGTCGAACACAAAATTTGATTCAGGTACAGGGTGGCCTTCGTTTGACGAGGCACTTCCTGATGCAGTGAAATATATAGAGGATGAAAGTCATGGAATGCTTCGGACTGAAGTGGTTTGCGCGAAATGCAACTCACATTTAGGTCATGTATTTCCTGATGGTCCACAGGGAACAACGGGAAAGCGATACTGCATGAACTCGGTCTGTCTTGACCTCGAGGAGAAAAAAGCAGAGGATAAAGAAGATGGTCAAGAATAAAGTAAAAGAGACTCGATGCGCCCAAGGTATTACTCAGGAGAAACTAGCAGAAGCGGTGGGTGTATCTCGACAGACGATTATTTCTCTGGAAAAAGGGAACTACGTTCCTTCTGTTTCTCTTGCCATTAAAATTGCTCGTTATTTTAAGACTAGTGTAGAACATTTATTTTAAAAATATGAAAGAATATCTATCTGAAATTTTCATAGCAGTGCTTCTAGTGCTTATTACCTTTGTTTTTATAAATCCATACTGGATGCCAATGGGGATGCTTTCTACCGCGTTACTTATTTTTGCTGGTCTATTTGTTGCTTTTACTGTGTTTTTCTGGCGTGAGAAAAAAGGAGATGAACGTGAAATATATCTGCGCAATATTGCAGGGCGACTTGGATATCTTGCGGGTGCTCTTGTTCTTGTTGTCGGTATTATCTGTGAGATCGTGAAGAATAATATGGTTAACAAATGGATCATTGGTGCACTTATCGCTATGATAGTCGCTAAGATTGCAGGGTTTGTGTGGGCACGTAAGAGGTACTAGTTGTTCACAGGGATATGTAAAGTAGGCTT
Source organism: bacterium (assembly GCA_030432135.1). Taxonomy (GTDB): domain Bacteria; phylum Patescibacteriota; class Minisyncoccia; order Phycocordibacterales; family 1-14-0-10-42-12; genus 1-14-0-10-42-12. Next base: position 12,501 of record JAUIHD010000002.1, read on the forward strand.
TACATTATAGAAGAGAGAGATACAATAAAACTGTTATTCATAAATAAACAGTTTTATTTTTATGTTCAATTTTCAAAAAGGAAATGCAGCTATTGTTGGTATCGTGGTGCTTTTATTAGTCATTATCGGTATTTTTGTGTTTACTAGTGGTTCTGAAGAAAATCTTGCTAAAGAAGGAGGTAGTGTGGCGGACGAAGCGATGATGGAAGGAGATAAAATGGAAGCTATGGAAGATGACGGCGTAGAGATAGAGAAAAAAGAAGATGGTTTGTTTCACCTGAAAGAAGGTGTGGCGTTGCCTGAATCTGATGTTGAAGTGCAAATTGTTAATGGTGCGTTGGAGGGCTCAAACGTGAATTCTGTGAATGAATTGACCGAAGTAATCGCCGCATCAAGATTATTTGAAATGAATGTAAAGATGATGGAAAACGCAAAAAGTA
>JAUIHD010000065.1 GCA_030432135.1 bacterium
TTATGAATAAATTTTCTCCAACATACGAAGGAAGAGCCAAAGCATCATATAGGTCTCCGTCTATTCTGTATTTGATAAACAACTCATCATCAACCGTCTCAAGGTGCATATCTGTCACACGACTTACTGTTGCGTGGTTTAGTAGAAGTTCGAGCAATTTTTCGACTGATGGGTGCGAGATTGTTTCATCAAGATTTTTTTCGTGTATTTTTTTATTTTTAAATTCCTTAAGGAAGTGTGATTCTTTTTGTATATCCTCACCAAATTTCTCTTTCAGATATTTTTGATGCGTCTTGAGTACAGAAGCAATTGATTTTTCGTCAGTAAAGTATGGCGTCACAGTATGACCTTTTAGAATATTTTCTATTGCATGAAGCCCTTCGAGATGGAGCATTGCAACTCGTACACGAGACCCATCTATTTCAAATGGAACAATACGATGTTTTCGAGCAAGCGGTTCAGGAATAAGTTCAAGTACTTCGTAAGGAATACGTACTGCAGACAAATCGACAAACGAAATACCAAGCATACGTGCTTCAATTTTCCTCATTTCAGACTCACTTAACAATCCATCGTGAACCAAAATATGAGATATGTGTTGTCCAAATTTTTCTGATCGTTCGCGAGCATACCGCAGGTCAGTTTGCGTAATCAATCCAGAATCTTTTAAGAAATTAAAGAGTTCCCTGTCGTTAATATACATTAGGTAGATTATACAATTTGTAAAAATTTTTATTTCTTTTTTTGTGAATAAGAAAAGTGATATTATATTTCTATATGAATAAATTTGTAATTGGAATAATAGTTTTTATCGTTTTGTTTATTGGAGGCATCGTCTGGTACCAAAGTACACCAGGCAAATATGACTCATTTGCAATGTGTCTTGAAGAAAGTGGTGCAAAGTTCTTCGGAGCTTACTGGTGTCCTGCATGCCAGAGTCAGAAAGCGCTATTTGGAAAATCCAAGAACGAGCTTCCTTATATAGAGTGTTCTCTTCCTGGTGGACAGCAGCAAACACAAATATGTAAAGACGAGAAGATTGAGAGTTACCCAACATGGGAGTTTACAGATGGAGAACGATTGAGTGGTGAATTATCTCTCGCACAACTCGCAGAGAAAACTGGGTGTGAGCTTCCGACAGAGTAAATTTAAAAAAATAATAACTTGTGATAATGTCCTCCTTGGAGCTCAGGCGCCAAGGAGGATTGTCCGTGATCAAGGTAACCGTTAGCCATCTACCCGATACATTCAAGGACTTCGAATCACTCGAGACCAGGCTCAGAACCTACTTAATTGGGAGTAGGCAACTACCCGCCATTAACCAATACCACCAAGTGATCGTCGACTTCCCTGCTTCAAGAAGGGGGCAATGGGAGAAAGATTACGTTCAAGTCGAAATCTTCGGCGACACCGTGAGGACCGGCAAGCATCTCACCCAGGACGAGGTCCTCAAAGTCATACAAGACATATGTCAAACCGTGCACCAGTACGTTCGATGGAAAGGGCTGCGGTGCGCTGCATGGGCCATCGTGCCCGAGTCGTCCTTTACGTACGATATCGGGCCTCGTGAGTAAGCGAGTACTGAGACAGAAGGGCCGCGTGACACCCTGTCACGCGGCCCCTTTTCATTATCTCCCATATTTGACTTTCTCTCCTATTTTGGTATACTCTCCTCATCAGTAGCTCGCCCGTGTGGCGGGTATTATTTATAACCACAATTGAATATGTTTGATCTAAAAGTAATACAGTCAGTACTTGGAGAACTCGAAGAAGAGCGAGGAATTCCACGTGAAAAAGTAATAGAAGCAATAGAAATGGCGCTTGCAACAGCGTATAAGAAAGAATACGGAAAACGAGGACAAATCATCCGTGCACAATTTGATATGAACACAGGAACTCCTGTATTTGAGCAAATAAAAATAGTAGTGGATGAATCACAACTTGTTTCAGAAGAGGAATATAAATCATTTAAAGAAGCAAACGACGAGGAAGCGCTCGAAACAAAAATAGTCTTCGATGAAGAAAAACACATCATGCTTGCCACAGCAAAGCTCATTAAGAAAGATGCTGAAGTAGGAGAGGAAATAGTCTTCCCTCTTGAAAACCAGAGTGATTTCGGACGAATCGCATCACAGACTGCAAAACAAGTAATCATGCAGAAAATTCGTGAAGCAGAAAAATCATCTGTGCTTGCAGAATTCGGAAACCGCGAAGGTGAAATCGTTTCAGGAACAGTACAGCGAATCGAACGAGGTTCTATTTTTGTAGACATCGGTCGTGCTGTTGGTGTTATTCCATTTGAAGAACAGATCCGCGGAGAGCGATACGAACAGGGTGAACGAATCCGT
>JAUIHD010000066.1 GCA_030432135.1 bacterium
TCGTTCTTCGCTCATCATTGTTTCGAAGAATTCTTTTGCGTTTTCAACCGTTGCAAGATCCCCATCTCGAAGTCGTCGATAGATTTCTACATATGCCTCATTAGCAGTAGTTGTATTATCTTTAGCGATTGTCTCTTTAATAGAACCTTCTATTTTTGATCCTTCAAAGTGCTTTAATATTTTCTCGTTTGTGTCGAGCCCCATTGCTCGAAGAAGCAATGTTGCTGGAAACTTTCGCTTTCGGTCGATACGAACATAGATAACACCGTCTGCATCTGTTTCAATTTCAATCCATACACCACGTGATGGAATGACTTTTGCTCCAAAATAGTTTTTTCCTCTAATATCAAGAGCAGTAAAATAGATACCGAATGATCGTGCAAGCTGTGGAACAATAACCCGTTCAATTCCACCGATAATAAATGTTCCGTGATCCGTCATCATTGGGAAATCTGCAATAAAAACTTCCTGTTCCTTCTCAGAACCAGTAGAAAAGTTTTTGAGTTTTACGTTTGCCTTAAGAGGTGCGTCGTATGAGAGCTTATTATCCTTTGCATAGTGCTCATCATACTTTGGTTTACCAAGTTCAAACGAAGTGAAAGAAAGTTCAAATTTTTTACCTGTGTAATCCGTAATTGATTCAAACTCTTTAAACACTTCCTTTATACCTTCACCTGTAAGCCACTTGAAGGATTCGAGTTGTGAGTACACAAGGTTTGGCACTGGAGTCAACGGCTCCTTATACTTACCAAAGTATTTCTTTGGAAGTAGAATGTCCTTTTTCTTTTGTTTCGCTGTCATATGTTCTTTTGGTTTTTTAATAAAAAAATAACCACACCGCCCCCGCGGGTTTCTTTGTGGGGATAATGTAGTTTTTAATGCGATTCTATCAGCAAAATATTCGCATTTAGTTGGTAAAGCACCTGCCAACTATCACAACTCAATCGGTATTGCAAGCGAGGGCTATTCTATACGATAAACAAATATGAGTCAACCGGACTTTTCCACAATGGTCTCTTATATAAGGCCTTGCATAAGCCTGTTTCACAACCCCTATAAATGACTTGACATTTATTGCCTAATATGATAGTATTGATAGTAGAGAGGGTACAGCCATGACCACCCAACAATTCTTCGAGATCGTATTCGCAGAACGCACCGCCAAAATGGTCGTTCTCGGCGCGCTGGCCATCACGGTTCTCAGCGGCCTCGGTATCAGCATCGACTCGCTCTACGCCTGGCGTGAGCAGCTCTCGGTGCTCGTCGCCGGGATGTAAGATCCACCGGTCTTTGGACCGCAAACAAGCGCTTCGCCTAACCCGCGAGGCGCTTTAACATTGTAAAATTTTATTTTTTATGTTCTTATATTTTCTATGAAAAGAAAGCGTGCAGTGCTTAAAAAACCGAAAACAACATTTCATTTTATCTCTCTCTTCCCCGAGAGCTTTTCATCGTACATACAGGAATCAATCATTGGTCGCGCTATCGCTGACAACTATATAGATGTAAAGACATACAACCCTCGCAATTTTACTAAAGACAAACATCATCGTGTAGACCGTATTCCCTATGGAGGCGGACCAGGTATGGTTATCGAAGCCGTTCCTATAGTGAAAGCAATTGAGAAAGCAAAAGGACGTAGCAAAGCAAAAGTAATTGCACTTTCCCCTTCTGGAAAACAGTTTGATACAGAAATAGCCAAGAAATTTTCACAAGAAAAAAATATCATCATTGTTTGTGGTCGATATGAAGGAATCGATGCGCGTGTAAAAGACATAATAGATATGGAAGAATATTCTATCGGTCCATACACACTCACCGGCGGCGAACTTCCTGCACTTGTCATCACAGATGCTATTAGTCGAGACATTCCGGGTGTACTTGTAAACGAAACGTCAGTAGAAGAAGAACGTATTGCATCCCCCGACGTCTACACTCGACCAGAAGTCATCACTTATAAAAAGAAGAAATATTCTGTACCAAAAGTGCTCCTCTCTGGGAACCATAAAGAAATCGAGGAATGGCGAAAGAAAAATAAGAAAAAATAAAAACTCTCAGAAATGAGAGTTTTTATTTTAATTTGTGAAATAGATATTAGAGGTCGAGATCTTCCATCGCTTCGTCTACTGACTTCATAGTCTGAGACTGTTCACGTGGGGCGTCACCGCTTCGCATACCACCTTCTGGTTCATTGATCTTTAGGTTAACTCGTGAGTTATTCTTCATACCAACGATTCGAAGAAGAATTCGAATTGCTTTTGCTGTGTTTCCAGATCTTCCAATTATTTTACCCATA